>JADJQM010000012.1 GCA_016712715.1 Rhodospirillaceae bacterium | reverse complement strand
CCGATACTGGCGATCTTCCATCCGCGCGGAAGATTGCGGACCACATCGGGTGGAAGAACCTAATTCCAGCGTCGATCTGTTCTACCGGCTGCGCGCGGATGGAGTTGATGGATGACGTTGGTCACAGAGCGCTCATTTTGATTCCAAGGGCGCGAAGCGGATTCGCCTCCTGTGGAAACTGAAGGACGCGCCATGACCACCCGCCCGCACTCGCCTTCTGATCTCACTCGCACATTGGGGATGTTCTACCTCGCCACCCCTCAGAACAGGGAGACAACCAAGATCGGCAACGCCTCGTACCATCGGCACAGCCCCGACTCGCATTGGGGAGGACGGGAAGCCGAACGTATCACACATCGAGTGGCAGGTTCAAAAGGACATGATCAAGCTCGGGGCCGGGCACTATCGTCCCCGGCGAATGGGAGTGGCGCAGAGGGCGGGCAAGATGGTGCCGGCAAATCGGCCGGCGCCGCAAAGGCCACGTCGTCGCCGGCTTCGACAACGTACCTGGCAGGCGCTGCGGCTCGTCTGGGTGCGCTGGCTCATCAGCTTTGACGGCACGCCTGCCCTGTTACCACAGGATCGCATCGCCATCGCCGCCATCGAGCGCCCGCTCTACAAGCTCAGGGTGTGTCGGCGAAGATCGAGACCGGCCAAAAGGTGTTCATCAAGCGAGGTCCGTTCGCTGGGATCCCGGCCGTCGTCAACTCGTGGAAGCCGGCAAAGGTGATCGCCATCGTAGAGCTGTTCGGCAAGCTACCGAGGTCGCGGTCGATGTTGATTCCGGTCGAGGCCGCATAGCTATCAACAGTGCATTTGTGCCACTAGCAAATTGTGGCGCAAATCAGCTATACGTTGTGACGGACGAGGCCGTTAGCAGCGTTTTCAGCACGCCGACGCAGCCTCCAGCCCGCATAGCCGAGCCCATGGCGAATTACGCCTGAGCCCATGAACATCGACCAAGTCCGTGCCACTCTCGGCACCACTGCTCATTCGCAGCCCTTGCCCTTACCATTTCCGCCGGCCTCAAGCTCGGCGGCTTCATCAGTGTTCGGGCAAGCGTCGTTGAGCTTGCTGCTGTCGCTATCGCTCGCGCACGTTCGATGACCGAAGCCGAAACCGACGGGCTAGACCAGCTCCTCTGTGACCTGCTGTCTTCCTCAAGGCTTATGACGTCCCCCTGTCCGGCGTCCTGCACATCCTCATGGATCGCGCCGTTGCGCTCTACCCGCACGTCGATCCGGCGCCTGTGATCCACTGGGAGGCCCCATGAAGACCGCCTTTGGCGCTTTCGAGCGCTTCCATCGCTGCCATGCTCGGCAGCCTCAATCCCTACCGGCCGTAGTGGGCGCGTATCGGCGTCGTGGTCCTGATCGTCGCCGCCGCTTTATGTCGTGGAGCTTCGGCGCCGAGGTCAGCATCAAGCACGCCGCATTCTCCCGCCTGCCTCACCTTCGTTGCCGCCTTCGGCCCGGAAGCCGCTTATAAGGCTGGCAGGAAGGCAAGTATGGCTCCGGCATCGCCATCGCCCTGATCTGCGCCCCGCTGCTCGCGATCGAGTTCTACAGTCACGCCGGCTACACCGCCGGCCTTCGTGGATCCAACATCGAGACGACAGGCGTGGCCAACGTCCGCTATGACCAGCGTCAAGACGGGTCAAGGAAGGCAAGGCCAGCCTGATCCTGTGGGAGAAGCGCCTCGCTGAACTCGAGGCCGCTAACGCCTGGTCCGCAACCGTCACCGCCGACGCTCTCCGTGCCCAGCTAGCCAGCGCCAACCTTGCCATTGAGCAAGAGGCCGCTCGGGGTGGCTGCAAGGCCAAATGCCTCGCCCGCACCAAGGAGCGCGACGAGCTTGCTGCCCGCATCGCCATTGCCGAGGAAAAGTCGGAACTGACCAAAAAGATCGAGGCCACGAAGAAGGTGCTCGCCTCGGCTCGTGAGAAGGCCATCGCCACCGAGCACAAGTCCAGCGCCGTGGTACACCAGAACCAGTTCTTGGCCAAGGCCGTCGCCCTCGTCGGCTTCGGCTCGCTGGAGCCCAGCAAGACGATCGAGGCCAGCACTGAGCAGTCCGCCAACATCGCCATGGCCATCGCCGGCACTGGATTGCCCGCCCTGTGCTTCTTCATCGCCGGCATGTATCGCCGCGAGGAGCAGGGCCCCGACGTTCTCCCTGAGGCCAACTCGGCGCGCGGGACAGTAACCCCGACGCCGCTTTCTCAAGGACCGCCCACCCGTGAGCACATCACTCCCGCTCCCTCTCGCCTCATGATCGCCGCTGAATCCGTCGCCAATAGGCTCAACCGTAGGGTGGCAGCCTAACCACCAATGGCCTACTCCCCAGAACAGAGGAAAGACATTCAAGGGCGGGTATTGCGTGGGATCGCTGCGGGTCTCTCCGTCGGGAAATGTTGCCGCCAGGAAGGGATGCCAAACAAAGACACGATATTTGAATGGCTTATGGATGACGAGACGTTTTCCGACCAGTACGCGCGTGCGCGTGAACGCAGGGCGGACGCCAGGGTCGAGCGCATCGACGACATTGCCGAGGAAGTGAAAGCAGGAACGCTCGGCGCTAACGAGGCCCGCGTCATCATCGACGCTGAGAAGTGGCAGGCCGGCAAAGAGAACTCGAAACGCTATGGAGACAAGCTCGACCTCACTGGAGACTTCAACGTCAAGCTTCCCGATGAGCAGGTTGAATCTCGACTCGCTCACCTCCTACGAAAAGCGGGAGCTATTGGCGCTCTTGGAGGAACGGGAACGCCGGAAGGCCCGGCGCAAGTTCTCGAGCATGTACCCGGAGACGGGAGCGCTAAGGCGTGAACTGTATCAGAAGCACATGCAGTTTTTCGCGGGCGGCGCGGAACATCTCGAGCGCTGCATGATGGCGGCAAACCGCGTCGGCAAGACCTGGGGCGTTGGTGCCTACGAGACGACGGCTCACCTGACGGGGAAATATCCTGATTGGTGGCGCGGCCGGCGGTTCGATCGACCCATTGACGCCTGGGTGGCCGGCGACACGAGCGAGACGACACGCGATGTCATTCAAGTCGCGCTGACTGGCATTGGCGGCGAAGGTGGTGACGGTGAACTCGGCACAGGCATGGTGCCAGGCGAGTTGATCGTCGGCAAGCCGAGCACCAAGCGGGGTATATCCGGGGCGTTCGACACGCTGCGGGTGCGCCACGTCACGGGCGGGATCAGCAAGGTCGGCTTCAAGTCCTACGATCAGGGCCGCGCGAAGTTCCAGGGCACCAAGAAAGACCTCGGCTGGTTGGACGAAGAACCGCCGATCGACGTTTACGAGGAAGTCCTGCTTCGCCTGACGGCCACGGTGCCCGGCGAAGAGAACGGCTTGATGCTCTGCACGTTCACGCCGCTGAACGGGTTGTCCAAGGTGGCGTTGAAGTTCCTGCCGGAGATGGCGCCGCAGTAGAAAATTATTCCTCGTTGCCGCGCCAGGGTGGAATTGAACTTGCTCAGCGCGGCTTGGAAGTCTGGAAAGGATTTGCGCTGACCCGCCTTTGTGTCCAGGCCACCTGGGATGATGTTCCCCATCTCACGGAAGCCACCAAGGCCCAAATGCTCGATGCCATGCAGCCTCACATGCGCGAGGCGCGGACCAAGGGCATCCCGGTCTTGGGTGCCGGCGTCATCTACCCGGTGCCAGAGTCTGTGTTTCTGTGCGAGCCGTTCGAGTTGCCGGAGTTCTGGCCCCGAGCCTACGGACTCGACGTTGGATGGAACCGAACGGCGGCGATCTGGGGTGCTTGGGACCGCAATAGCGACACGGTGTACCTCTACGCAGAGCACTACATGGGCCAGGCTGCGCCGGCTGTGCACGCATCGGCGATCACGGCCCAAGGCGATTGGATTTACGGCGCGATCGACCCGGCGAGCGCCGGTAGCGGCCAGATCGACGGTCGCAAGCTGCGTGAAGAGTACAGTAAGCTCAAGCTCAACCTCGTTGACGCCGACAACGCAGTCGAAGCCGGCATTCACGCGGTCTACCAGCGTCTGGTCTCGGGACGCCTCAAGGTGTTTCGGACGTTGCGCAACTGGCTCGGCGAAGTCCGCATCTACCGCCGCAACGAAGACGGCAAGATCGTCAAGGAAAACGACCATCTCATGGACGCCACGCGCTACCTGATCATGACCGGGATGCGCATGGCCAAGACCGCGCCCTATCTCGACGAGGATGATCGAGAGTATCGCCGGGCGACCCGCAACAGGAGCACAGGCTATTGATTGACCCGACCGAGGCGGCACTCGACCTCGATCCCATGATGGATGACGGCGGCATGCAGCCCGACCCGATGGCGTTCAACAACGTCGTCCCGATGATGCCTCCGCACATCATGCAGCTTCAGGCGCATCTTCAGGCCCTTCGCCAGATCGCGAGCATGGGCAATGCGGCCGAGGCCTTCAAGCCCGAGGACATCAGCAATCTCGGCCCGCAGGTCGTGCGCGAGTACGAGATCGACAAGGAGTCCCGGTCGGATTGGGAAGACAGCGCCCGCCGCGCAATGGACATGGCCCGCCAGAAGCGCGAGTCAAAGTCCGAACCATGGGATGGCGCGTCCAACGTCAAATTCCCGATGCTGACGACGGCATCGTTGCAGTTCGCAGCCCGCGCCTATCCCGCGATCGTCGATGGCCCGCGCATCGTCAAGTGCCAGGTGATGGGGTACGATCCGAACGGGCTCAAGGCGGCGGCGGCTGATCGCGTGTCGCAGCACATGAGCTACCAGTTCCTCTATGAAATGGAGGATTGGGAGAGCGACCTCGACACGGCGCTGCATCAGCTTCCCATCATCGGGTGCGTCTTCAAGAAGGTTTATCCCGATGGCACGAAGCCGGCCGGCGCCTGCTCCGACCTCGTGAGTGCCTTCGATCTGGTCGTCAACCAGAAGACCAAGAGCCTCGACACCACGCCACGCATTACGCACGTCTTCACGCTTTACCCGCATGAGATCGCCGAACGCCAGCGTGATGGCCGATACCTCGAGGCAGCAAAGATCGAGGGTAGCGGAGACGATTCGGGCGACGATGACGCGCCGCACACATTCCTGGAGCAATATCGGTATTGGGACAGCGACGGCGACGGCCTAGCCGAGCCGTGGATTGTCACCGTTCACGAGAAGACGCAGGCCGTGGTTCGGATGACGGCCGGGTTCCGGCCCGAGGAGATCAAGGTTGATGAGATTCGCGGTCGCATCGTCTCGATCCCGCGCAAGAAATACTGGGTCAAGATACCCTTCATTCCCGACCCGGAAGGCGGCTTCTATGACATCGGGTTCGGCAAGCTGCTCGAGCCCCTGGCCGATGTGATCGACACGACGATCAACCAGATGATGGACGCCGGCACGCTACAGAACGCGGGCGGCGGCTTCATCGCGTCGGGCGTGGATCTCGGGCGCGGCAAGTCGAAGATCGGTTTCAAGCCCGGCGAATATCGCACCGTCCAGACGGCGGCACAGGACTTGCGCGCCGGCATCTACAGCATGGAGCACCCCGGCCCGAGCAAGACGCTGTTTGAGCTTCTGTCGCTGATGATCGACGCCGGCAAGGACATCGCCGCAATTCCAGACATCCTCGTCGGTGACATGCCGCGCAATCAGACGGCGACGGCGACCATGGCCATGATCGAGCAGGGCCTCAAGGTCTTCACGGCGATCTACAAGCGCATCTTCCGGGCGCTGCGCCAGGAATACAAGCTCGTCTTCGAGATCAACAAGGCCACGCTCAACGTGCCGAAGTACGTCGCCCTGCTCGACACGCCGGTTCAGGTCTCGTCGCAAGACTACATGGGCGAGTTGGACGTGATGCCGACCGCCGACCCGGCCACACTGACCGACATGCAGCGCATGGCCAAGGCGCAGTTGATCATGGAGGAGTTCAAGGCCGGCAACCCGCACATCAACGGGTTCGCCGCGACCAAGCGTGCTCTCGAGGCGGCGCGCGTCGATCAGATCGAGGAAATCCTCGTGCCGCCTGCGCCAAATCCGCAACAGGCCATTGCCGAGGAAGACGCCAAGGCGGGTATTGATCTCAAGAAAGCGCAGACGGTCAAGACCGTGGTCGAGGCCGAGGCTACGCGGGCGCAGATCATGCAGCCGATCACGGCGCCGATGCCGGTGGTGATGCCGCAGTTCGGCGGACCGGGCGGAATGATGCCGGGTGGTCCGAGCCCTATGCCCCCTATGCCCCCAATGGGTCCGATGGATATGGGTGGAGGCGCCCCGCCGATGATGCCGGAAGGCCCGATGCCGATGGCCGGCGGTCCAATGCCCGATGGTGGCGCAATGCCTCCGCCCGAGGTCATGGAGCAAATCATGGCCGAGATGGCGGCATCAGGTGATGCCATGCCCGGCGACGGGATGCCGTTGCAGCCGTGAAGATCGATCGAGACGCCTTCGAGGAATGGATGGCGAATCCCATGACTGAGGCCATGATGCGGGCCTGCGAAGTGTGGGAGATGGAAGCCAAGACGCTTTGGGTAAATGCCTCATGGGGCGCCGGCCAGACAGATGCCGTCGTTCTCGCGAGGTTGCGTGAGAGAGCCAGGACGCTCGAGCAAATCAGGGGCGTGACAGCAATCAAGATCGAGGAAGCATTGGAATGAGCAAGACAGCTACACTCCGAAAGGTGGAGGAGAACCCGTCAGGGATCGAGCCCATCGAATACAAGGTTCTCGTCCGTCCGAAGCAGGAGGACGGCTATGTGCAGCTCAAGAGCGGGTTCAAGCTCTTGAAGCCCGACGAGACCAAGGAACGCGACCAGCACGCTACCATGGAAGGCATGATCGTCCGCATGTCGCCGCTGGCGTTCGGCTATGAGCAATGGCCGGCAGGCTCGCGCAAGCCAGAGGTTGGCGATGCCGTGGTGCTCGCCCGCTATTCCGGCCTCAACATCACCGGCAAGGACGGCGTGGAATACCGCCTGATGAACGACAAGGATGTCGTGGCGGTGCGCACATGAGCACCGAACAGGAAGGCCAAGGCCAGGGCGTCACCGTCCCGGGCGAATCCGCACCGCCGGCCAACACGGGCGGCACGTTCGAGCGTCAGGGAACTGATGGCCAGCACGGCGACGATACGGAATCCCGTGCCCGTGCCATGGGCTGGGTTCCGAAAGATCAGTTTCGAGGCCCGGCCGAGAACTGGCGCGATGCCGGCGAGTTTGTGAGGCGCGGCGAAGAGGAGCTTCCGATCCTTCGCGAGCGTCTTCGCAGTACGACGCGCGAAATCGAGCGCATGAACTCGGATTTCCAGCAGCGCATCGACATGCTGACGCGGGCGAGCGGCGTGGCTCTCCAGCGCCAGCGGGAGCAGATCGAATCGGCCTATGACGCCGCGATGCGCGAAGCAACGGCGAATGCCGACGTTGCGCGGTTCGACCAGCTCTCGCGCGACAAGCGGCAGGCAATCGACCTCCACGATCGCAACATCCGCGAGGTTGTGGTTGGCGATCCCCGCCAGCAACAGCAGCCGCAACGGCAGAACGGCCAGCCGCCTGTCGAGGTCACGGACTGGATGGCGCGCAACCCGTGGTTTCAGAGTGACGACGAGCTGTCCGCAGCAGCGGCCGGCTATTCCCGCAAGCTCGAGAAGGAGCGCCCGCATCTGTCGCTGGCCGAGAACCTGGCCGCGACCGAACGCTACATCAAGCAGGAACGCTACGCCGATCGCTTCGGCGGTGCGCCGCGTGGTGCCCAGGTCGAAGGCGGTAGCCGCGTGTCGTCGAGCAACGGCCGGAGGGCTGGCTCGTCCAATCTGCCGCCGGAAGCGCGCAAGGAAGGCATGCGCTTCGTGCAGCAGGGCCTTTTCAAAAATCTCGATGACTACGCCAAGGAATACTATGCCCAGGAGGGCGTCTAACCCATGAACCAGATCGTCAACGAACGTCCCCAATCCGCTCGGCAGCAGGTAGAGAGGCAACAGCGCCGACGCCGCGAGGACTTGGGGCCGGGCCGGCGCCGCAATCTCAGTGTCTCGTTCGAGAAAGACCCGAATTACACGTATCGGTGGGTCAACGACGAGCCCGGCCGCGTGCATGCGTTGACGGTCACGGACGATTGGGAAGTCGTGACGGGTGACGGCAACCGTGAGGCCAAGGACAAAGCCCTTGGGTCGGGGGTCGAGCGTATCGTGGACCGGCGTGGCCGGAAGGCAGTCCTTCTGAGGAAGCTGAAGCACTACTACGTCGAGGACAAGGCCAAGGAACAGGCCGAGATCGACGAAACCGAGAAATCGATCAAGCGCGGTGAGGCCAGATCGCCCGAAGGGCTTTCGGGTCCGGCCGCATACGTCCCCGCTGGTGGCATCTCCATCAGCAACGGCGGACGCTCGTAACTCCTCACAAGGACAACGCACATGGCGAACACTGACACGCCGTTCGGGCTCAAGCCCGTTCGGTACATGAGCGGCGCTCCCTACACGGGTGCCGTCAATGCCTACTCGACTGCTGCCGGCGACGGCACGGCGATCTTCATCGGAGATCCCGTCATCATCTCCGGCACGGCCCAGACGATCGATGGCGTGATCTATCAGGACGTGGATCAAGCCGCGACCGGCGACGTGATCGTCGGCGTGGTCGTCGGTGTCGATCCGACGCTCGGCTCCGGCGTGGGCGGTCGTGACGCGACCGTGCATCGCGCGGCTTCGACGCAGCGCATCCTCTACGTCGCGGACGACCCGAACCTCCTGTTCGAGATTCAGGAGGTCTCCGGCGGCACTGCGCTGACGGCCAACGACATTGGCCTGAATGCCAACTTCGTCGTTGCGGCCGGCAATGCAACGACGGGCAAGAGCGGCGTCGAACTCAACAACGCCACCGAGGCCACGACCAACACGCTCGATCTCCAGATCGTCGGGTTCCAGAACCGCATCGACAACGAGATCGGCGAGCACGCCAAGTGGCTCGTTCGCATCAACCGTCATCAGCGCGCCAATCAGGTCGCGGGCATCTAACAGGAGCATCGTGACATGGCAGGCGTTATCACCACCGGCAATCATCCCAAAGCGCTGTGGCCGGGCATGCGCGCCTTCTGGGGCCGGCAGTATTCCGAGCACCCGCAAGAGTGGTCGCAGATCTTCGACGCTGAGAGCAGCGAGAAGGCTTACGAGGAAGATGCCGAGGTCACGGGCTTCGGCCTGGCCCCGGTCAAGACTCAAGGCGGTTCGGTGTCCTACGACAGCGAGACGCAGGGTCCGACCAAGCGCTACACACATGTGACATACGCGCTCGGCTACATCGTGACCCGCGACGAGCAGGATGATAACCTCTACGAGGTCGTCTCCAAGCGCCACATCAAGGCTCTGGCGTTCTCGATCCGTCAGACAGAGGAGATCGTCGCGGCCAACGTGCTGAACCGCGCGTTCAACTCATCCTACACGGGCGGCGATGCAAAGGAACTGTGCGCCACGGACCATCCCACGGTCGATGGCACGCAGTCGAACGAACTGGCGACGGCGGCGGACCTGAGTGAAGCCAGTCTCGAAGATCTGATCATCCAGATCATGGAGGCCAAGAACTCGCGCGGGCTTCGCATCAGCCTCATGCCGAAGAAGCTGATCGTGCCGCCGGCCCTGGCCTTCGACGCCGAGCGCATCATCAATTCGACGTTGCAGTCGGGCACCGCCAACAACGACACCAACGCCGTCAAGTCGATGGGTCTCATCAAGGGCGGTGCGGTGATCAACCACTACCTGACCGACTCTGACGCCTGGTTCCTGCAAACCAACGCGCCGAACGGCCTGATGCGGTTCAACCGTCGCGCCACCGAGTTCCGCCAGGACAACGACTTCGACACGGAGAACGCCAAGGCCAAGGCTTCGGTGCGCTTCAGCGTCGGCTGGACGGACTTCCGTGGCGTCTACGGCACGCCCGGCGCCTGATCCTCAACCCCTGAGAGCGGCCCTTCGGGGCCGTTCCTCGGAACGCTCTCAGAAAGGATTGACCAATGCCCGCACCCGTTCGCTATCCCTCCGGCGTCACCAACCGTCCCGCCGACCACGTTCTCGCGTCCCTGCCAGTCCCCGATCCGACCAAGCACATCATCTTCCATGACGACTTCACGTCGGCGACGATTTCGGCTGCCGGCGTCACCGGTTGGCATGCCGATGCGACCGGAACGGCTGTCGCTCTGGCCGTGACCGATGCCAACGGCGGCGTTGCCACGACAGAGACCGGTTCGAGCGCCAACGACTCGAGCAACTACCAGTGGGCCACCAACACGACGGTCCATGAACCGTTCAAGCTCCAGGCCGGCAAAAAGGCCTGGATGCGCGTCCGCATGAAGGTCGAGGACGCCGACAAGGACGCCTTCCACGTCGGCATGCACATTGCCGCCGATGACGCGACGGCGACCGAACCGTCCGATCAGTTCATGTTCCGGGGCGCGCTCGCAACGCCTGACACGCTGCAGTTCGTCGCCGGCAAGACGGCCTCGACCGAGGTCTCGATCGCTCTCGGCACGATGGCCGACGACACCTGGGTCATCCTGACGGCCTATTACGACGGCGCCAACAAGGTCTACGCCTGGCGCGAGTCGGCTGACGGCACGATCACGGCGTCCGGCTCGGCTTCGGTCACGTCCTCCACGTCTGGCGACCTGCTCCCGGACACGGAGATGACGGTCGGGTTCGGCATTGAGTGCACGGATACCGGCGCCGACATCCTGTCGCTGGATTACATCACGATCATCATTGAGAGGTAACAATGGCGGACGCTGTTGCCTCCCAGACCATCGTCGATGGTCGCAAAAATGTGGTGATGAAGTTCACCAACGTTTCTGACGGGACGGGCGAGTCTGCCGTGCTCAAGGTAGACGTATCTGCTCTCTCCGGTGCGCCGTCCAGCGTTCGCATCATGCGGTGTCACTACGTCACCACCGGCATGAGCGTCCGTGTGTTGTGGGACGCTACGACCGATGTTCTGGCCTTCCAGACGCCAACAGACGGTGAGGGCACGCTCGACTTCACCGCGTTCGGTGGCCTGCCCAACAACGCCGGGGCTGGCGTGACCGGCGACATCATGTTCACGACGGTGGGCCACACCGCTGCGGATGCCTACACGATCATCCTCGAGATGGAGAAATCGTGAGCTACGTCTCGGGTGACTACTACGTGATTTGCGACGAATGCGGCGGCAAGTTCCGCTCGTCGCAGACGCGCATGCGGTGGGATAAGGCCCGCGTCTGCCGAAAGGATTGGGAGACGCGGCACCCCCAGGACTTCGTGCGCGGGCGTGCCGATAAGCAGGCGGTGCCCAACCCCAGGTCGGAGCCGAGCGACGTGTTTCTCGATGACAACGACGTTACGGCGAGCGATCTCTGATGGCAACGTCCGGTTCCATCGACTACAGCCTGACGGCATCCCAGGTCATCACCCACGCTCTGCGCCTGATCGGCGTAGCAGCGGTGTTTGAAGACCCGAGCGGCGAAGATGCGGCGATCGCCAAGACGCAACTCAATCTGATGCTGAAGGGCTGGCAGAACGCCGGCCCGCACATCTTTCGACAGACGGAAGGCTCGGCAACGCTGGTGGCGGGCACGGCCTCCTATGCGCTGTCACCGCGCCCTTATCGCGTGATCGATGCCAGATACAGGGACGCCAACGGTCGCGACTTGCCGATGCTCGAGTTGACGCGGCAGGAATACTACGACTTGCCGCTCAAGACATCGACGGGCGTGCCGACCACGTACTACTTCGACCCACAACGCGCAGCCGGGACGCTCTACGTCTGGCCGGTGCCGGCATCGGTGACGACGGAAACCATCCGATACACCTACCAGCGCGTGATCGAGGACATCGACAGCTTGTCGAATGACATCGACGTGCCGAGCGAGCATCTGGACTTGGTGACATATGCGCTCGCGGATCGGTTGTCTGACCTTTACGGCAAGGACGTGCCGCGCATCACGCAGCGGGCTGGGCTTCTGACGGCACAGGCCCGCGACATGGACCGCGAGCCCATCATCCGCATGGTGCCGGGCCGCTGATGAACATCCGCCCCCTGGCTCTCGGCACCCAATCGGTCAAAGGCTACGATCCTCTCGAGGGTGTTGCACGCCTCATCAATGCCCGCATCGAAATCACGGGCGAGGAGGCGAAGCGCAACTTCGTGGCACGGGCAACGCCGGGGCTTGCCTCGGTCGGGTCGTTCTCAGGAACCGGCGGCGTGCGCGGGATGCTCGAGGTCGATGGGATCGGCATCGGTGTGATCGGGCGCACCATCCAGCAATTCAACGCGGGCGGTTCGGCCACGGTGTTGGGTGGCATTCCCTCGGATGGCTGGGTGGGCATGGCCCGCAATGCCCGTCAAACCGGCACGCAAACGCTGATCGTGTGTGACGGAATCGGCAAGTATGTCCAGGGCGGCAGCACCATCGACGTGACGGACACTGACTTTGGAACGCCGCTCGACGTGGCTTGCGTCGGCAACCACTTCGTCACCATCGACGCCTCTGGCTATCTCCGGGCATCGGAGATCAACGACGCTACCGATTGGGACAACCTCGCGATCGCGGGCGCACAAGCCAACCCCGACGGCGGCATGCGGGTGCTCGCGCGCGGTAAGTCGGTCCTGGCCTTCGGGCCGAGGTCATTCGAGGAGTGGGCCTATTCGGGCGCGGATAGCGGCCTGCCGTTCCAGTTCCAGACGGCCACGGACATCGGCTGTTATGCGGCCGGCTCGGTCATCGCCGCGCCGATCGTCACGAAGGACTTGGTGACGAGCTCCATCGCATGGGCCGCGACGGATCAATACGGCTCGTTCGCTGGCGTGGTCCTGCTCGACGGCACATCGCCGCGCAAGATTTCCTCGCATTCGGTGGACCGGGATTTTCGCAGGTGCGCCGATCCTTCGACCATTCGTGCATGTGCCTACACGATGGACGGGCATGCCTATATCGCCTGGACTATCCCAAATGTGACGACGTGGGTCTACAACACGGCGACCAACCTTTGGCATGAGCAACTGAGCTACGGCTATGACCATTGGCGCGTTGGCTCGATCTGCGTCATTGGCAACACGGTGCTCGCTGGCGATCGGGCCTCTCCGACGCTCTACCGCATCGACGGCGACGTGCATGCCGAGGGCTCTGACCCGCATGTGGTGACGCTGCAAACGCCGACGCTGCATGCGTTTCCTGAGCCGATCACCATGCATCAGGTCTATCTGGGCTGCGCGACGGGCGTCGGGCTCAACACGACGACGCCGGCCGATCTCGATCCCACGGTGTCGATGAGCATCAGCCGGGACGGCGAGACGTTCGGGAATGAGATCAGCCGGCCGCTTGGCCGCCAGGGTCAGACGCGGACGCGGTTGTCGTGGGCAGGGCTTGGCCAGGCCGATCATCGCGGCGCGGTGTTCAAGTTCTCGGCTTCGGCGGCAGTGGTGCGGAGCTTCATGGGCGCATCCATCGCAGCGACGAAGGGGAGAACTTGACGATCATCCGCCCGCGTCCCGAGGATCGCATCAGCCGCAACAACCAGACGTTCACAGAAACGTGGCTGCGCGCGTTCCATGGCGTGATTGACGCGGTGTCCGGCGCGGCACCGCCGAAAGTGCCCACGGTCTACATCAACCCGACCGGGTCCCAACGGGGCCTGCCGTCGTCGGATGAAGACGGCCAGCTCGTGCTGGTGATGGATGAGGCCGGCGGCGCTGTTCTGGCGTTTTCGGTCGGCGGTCAATGGCGGCGCGTGACCGATCGCGCCGTGATCTCGTGAGGGACTGACATGGCATCATTGGGCAGTCTGTGGGGCAGCTTCACGGGCGACAGTCAGAAACGTCGCGCGGAGGAAGCCATCGGCAGTCGTCGGCGAACTTGCAACAGGGCTTCGACCAGGGCTCCGGCTATATCAAGGACTACAACGAGCAGGGCAACGCGCACCTTCAACCCTACGCACAGCAGGGGCTTGGAGCGAACAAGCTCTATGGCACGTTTCTCGGGCTCGACGGCGCCGATGCGCAGCGGGGGGCCTTCCAGAACTACGCCGGCGCCGATCCCTTCCGCCAGTACAACGAGGACAACGCCCTCAAGGCCATGTCGCGGCAGTTCAACCGGCTGGGCATGCTGGACAGCGGCAATTCCCGGTACGCCATGAGCAAGGCCATGCTCGATCGCGGCTCGCAGGACTTCGACACCTACATGCAGCGCCTCGCCGGCATGGGACAGCAGGGCATGGGCGCTGCGAACGCGCTCGCCGGCTACGCCAACCAGACCGGCGGCATGCTGGGCCAGATGCGCATGAACCTCGGCCAGCAGCAGGCCGGCAACGCCATCAACTACCAGAACTCTCTCGCGGCGGCTGACGGGATCTTCGGCAACAATCTGCTGAAGGTCGCGGCATTGGCGGCGGCTCCGTTCACGGGCGGGGCAACACTCCCGTTTGCGTTCGGCGGTGGCACGCCGGGCGGGTCCACGCTCATGGGCAACAACTGGACCGGGAAGGGTCAATAACGGATGGCGCTTCCCCAATACACCATGGGGCAGGTCAACCTGCTCGACTTCACGCCGATCGAGAACGCCCTCGGCCGGGCCATGAAGCAGCGGCAGTTGGATCGGGACTATGGCATGCAGCAAGAGCGCATGGGCATGGACCGGGAGCGGCTTGGGTTTGATCGCCAGCGCATGGAGCGCGAGGCGGCTATGGACCCGCTTCGCATGAAGATGCTCGAGGCTCAGTTGGCACAGCAGAACGCTGAGACGGGCATGCTGCCGCTGAAGCGCAACCAACTCGCGGCGCAGATCGAACTGTTGCAGGCCCAGGCGCGGCAGGCGCAGCAGAAAGACGCCATGGACCAAATCATCATGCAGCAGTTCGGCGTTGGCCAGCAGCCGGTGCCCGCTCCGTCGTCACCGATCCGTCCGCAGTCGTATGCGCCGACGCCGGAGCGCCCGGCGATCATGACGCCGGCCACGACTGGGCTTGAACCGCCCGCGCCGACCGGCGATCCGATGCTGATCCGCACGCAGGCAGCACCAGGACAGCCGCAGCAGGCCCCGGCACAGCCGCAAGATCCAGTCGTCCAAACGCCGATGGGACCGATGCCGGCAAGTAAGGCTCGCATGCTTGGCTTCCTTCTCGCCTACAAGGGCAAGGGCGAAGCGGGCAAGATGATTGCCGACCCTGCCGACCCGACGAAGCTCCCGAAAGAGGCGCTCAACGAGATCGGTAAAACCGAGGTCAATCTTACGGAACAGCTCGGCCGCATGCGCGAGATCGCGCGCCAGTTCCGGCCGGAGTTCCTGACGTTCGAGGAGCAGGCCAAGCAATACGGCGTGTCCTGGCTCGACAAGTTTGACGCGACACGATCGAAGCTCACGCCGGAACAGATTCAGCAGCACGCCCAATATACGGCCTTCCGCCGCGACACCGTGGACAACCTCAACCGCTACATCAAGGAAATCACGGGCGCCGCGATGGGAGTGGAGGAAGCCAAGCGGATCATCTCGGCTCAGCCGAACATGGACGACGGCCCGACTGCGTTCATGGCCAAGATCAAGGCCACGCAGCGCGCGGCGGAATTGGCCGTGGCACGCACCCGCTATCTGCGCCAATACGGCTTCAACGGCCAGCCCTGGAACGGCGACAAGGAAGCGGCCGCACGCGCGGTTCCGCTCGAGCGCATGAAAGGCATCATCCTCGAGGACGGCAAGCAGGTGCGCCAGCAAATCAAGCAGCAGTTCCCAGACGCCGGTGACGATCAGATCAACGGGGCTGTCCGGGCGCACATCCGGTCCAAGTACGGGATGGACATCTGATGGACTTGGAAGCGCTGATTTTTGGCGACGAAGACCCGTATTTGGTCAAGACGCAAGCGCCTATCCAGCGGCCTGATCCGATCCCGCGCCCGGCCCCCGTCGAACGTCCTGGCAGTCGGTCGCCGGCCCCGCCGCGCTTCCAGTTCAAGCCAGAAGCCGCGCCAAAGTTCGGCGGCATGGTCGATCAGGAGTCGCAACCGGCCGCGCCTGCACAGAAGCCAGGAATGCGCACGCTCAAGGATTCCGAGTTCGAAGATCTGATATTCGGCGACGGCACGCCAACCCCGCAACGCCCCGCACAAGCGCCGGGAAAGACCCCACCCTTTCCAGGCTTCAAGCCGATTGAAAAAGAAGGTTGGGGCGAGTGGTTCGTCAACAACGTCATGGGCCGCAAAGACCCGCGCTATGGCGATCTGCCGTCGATCCGAACGCAACTCGAAAAGGAGTACGACCAGGGCGGCGTGCCTGAGAACTTTGGAAAATACTGGAAAATCGTTGCCGGCGCAGCTCTGACCAGTGACGACGAGGCGCAGGGAAACATCGTCAAGAATGCCCTCGGAGATCGCTTCATCGGGCTGGAAAAGGACGCGCACGGCGCGGTGATCGTCAACTATCGGGGGGCCAACGGTCTACCGCAGAAGGCCTATGTCAATCGGCCGGGGCTCGAGGGCGAGGATGTCCGCGACTTCGTTGGGCAGGCGGCGCCCTATATGCTCATGGGCCGGATGGCGGGAGCCGTAATGCCGGGCAATGGGTTGTTCGGCATGGCCGGTCAAGGCCTCGGTGCTGGCTCCGTCAGTCTGTTGCAGGACACAGGTGCATTCCTTCTTGGGTCTGAGAAGGCGCCAGATCCGACAAAAGCAGGCGTTGTGGGAACACTCACCGCAGGCCTGCATGGGCTGGCTCCGATCGCTGGAAGCCTGTGGCGCAAGCTGGTCACGGAGCCGGGTCTATTCAATCGCTCAGCCGGGACGCTCACGCCGCGCGGCGTCGAGGCGGCAAAGGCGGCGGGCCTCAACCCGGCCGATCTGCCGGAGGACATCGCGGCGCAGTTCGCCAAGGAATACGCCCGCACGGGTAGCGGTCCTGTGGCTGGCCAGACAGTCGCCGGCCGCGAGTTTGGCATCCAGGGCACTCGTGGCCAGATCACCAAGCGGCCGGATTACCTCGCCAACGAGGAGGCCATGCGGCGCAACATCCTGGGCGACCTGGCGCGGGAGATCATCACCCGCCACGATCAGGCGCAGAGGCAGGCTATCTCTGATGCCGTGATGGGGGACGGCCCCAAGAGCATTGCAGCCCGGATTGCGCCTAGTCGCGGGTCTGGCAATGTTCCCCCGGTGGCAATCGGCGAGAACATCCAGGGCGGATTGCAGGCTGCGCGGGAGACGGCAAAGAAGATTGAGAAAGAGGCGTGGGACAAGGTAGGTCCGACCTACGCCACGGAAGATGCGCTCAATCTGTTGCCGCGCCAGATTGCGCAAGAGATTGGCGACTTGGCACCGCTAGCCGCTGAAAAGCCGGTCACGCCGGTCAGCAATGTCATGCTGGACATGCTGCGCAAGTTCCGCAAGGGTGATCCGTTGCAAACGGCTGATGAATTCCTTGGCGAAGCAACTGTGCCAGAGATCGACGCGCTTCGGCGATCGTTGCTCAAGATGATGAGCAAAGCCGAGGGTTCTGACAAGGATGTAGCTGGCCGCGTTTACGGCGGGTTCAACAAGTGGATCAAGGAGGCCGAGGATCAGGCGCTCCTGATTGGTGATGCGGGCACATTCGAGGCCATGCGCGCGGCGCGGGATGCGACGTCTGGCTGGCGCAGCATCTTCTCGGAGCGCGATTTTCGCGGGGTCTCGGAGCCGGGTCGTCGCCTAGTCCAGAACATCATGGACAAGACCGACAGTCCCGAGGGCATTGTGCGGCAACTGTTCGGCACCACGCCGCAAGCCGACATCAAGCCCGGCGCGATCGAGGCTGTGCGCCTCATCAAGCGCGGCGTGCAGACGTACTTGCCAGAGGACCAGGCCAAAGCCGTCGTCGATGACCTGAAGCTCGGCTATTGGCTCAACCTGACGAAAGACCCCGCCGGCAACGTGCGAACGCCGACGATGCTGGCGAAGAACATCGACCAAGCCATGCAGAAGCAGCAATCGGCCATGCGGGAACTGTTCGATCCTGCCGAGATCGCCCTCATGCGCCGCTTCTCCTACGCGATGAAACAGATTGCCTACAAAGATCCGAACCCGTCCGGCACGTCCTACAACGTGGCGCAGTTCACGAAGAACGCCGGCCAAGCCCTGCTTCGATTGCTCGCCGTGCAAGAAGGGCCGCTGGCCAAAGTGATGAGCATGGCGCTCGGCTCGACGCCTATCATCAATCAGATCGGCCGCGTGTCGGCTCAGTCGGCCGTCAATCCGCGCATCCCTTCGGTCAATCCTGCGGTCGCTCCAATCGGCGCCGCAGTTACGGACGCTCGTCGTGAGCGTAACCGATAGCCATGGCTGATCTGACATCCCGTCCCGGATTGAGCCTGCTCGACGCTCTTGCCGCCATGTATGCCAATCAAGCCCCAGATGAGGGCGCATGGCGCGACAAGTTCATTGCGGACAACCAAGACTGGCCGGACCTCTACAAGTCGCCCAACTTCGCTGGCCGGTTCGGCGGGGCTTTTCGGCCGACAGAAAGCGACGTCCGACGCAGCACCATCGCCGACATGCTCATGCGCTACGGCCTCGAGATCGGCCCACGTGAGTCCGACAACGTCCGCGACGTGACGCAATCGGTTTCAATGAACCCGCTGCAAGCCGTGCGCGACCTCTACCAGTCGCAACAGCACGTCAACGCCCTCGGCCGCTACCTGCTGCCGCCCTTCTGATCTCTCCTCCCGTCCCGCGTTCCGATCCACTTTGAGCCGCAAGGACTCAAGGCATGACCGCCTCTATCCCGATTTTCTCCCCGATGGTCCGTGTTCTCGACGCCTCGGGCGATCCCGTCGCCTCTGGAACGGTCGAGTTCTACAGCGCGGGCACCAGCACCCCGAAAACCGTCTACGCCGACGCTGATCTGACGATCGAACTCGGGACCACGGTCTCAACCGATGCCGGCGGCTATCCCGTAACTTCGGGCAATGCCCGGACGCTCGTCTACACAGGCACCAGTGCCTTCAAGATGATCGTGAAGGATTCAGCCGGGGCAACGCTCGTCACCCATGACAACGTCCCTGGCGCGGTCGTGGTGCCGGATGCGGAGACCTCGGCCCTGTCCGAGACGCCGATCGTCTCGAAGACGACCAACTACACCGTGGTTGCTGGCGATCAGGGCAAGCTGCTCAACTGCAACTGCACGTCGGGCGCGTTTGCGATCACGCTGCTGTCTGCCGTCACGGCCGGCGATGGATTCGAGGTTACAATCCGCCACGTCGGCACGGCCAATCAGGTGACGGTGCGGTCCTCGGGAACGGAGACGATCAGCCATTCGGGGAAGGCCAGCTACTCCGTCGCGCTCAAGAGCTACGGGCAATCGCTCTGCTTCGTGTCGGACGGTGCCAACTGGCTGGTCAAGGCATCGTCACCGCCGCGCATGCTCGATGGCGTGCCGTTCTTCACGGTCGCTGATCGCCTGACGGCTACGCCAAGTTCACCGACGCCGGGTGCCCGCTACATCATCACGGGAAGCCCAACAGGCGCATGGTCCACGCTGAGCTTCACCTCGGGGCAGATTGCCGAGGCGGACGGCAACGGCTCGTGGTTCGCCTACACGCCGGCCGATGGCTGGACGGCCTACGTTGAGGACGAGAACGTCATCACGCAGTACCGTGACAGCACATGGACGGATCTGTCCAACGTCACGGCCCCCGCTGCGACCTACCTCGGCCGCGCTCTATTCCGCGATGAGAAATCGACCAACACCAACGGCGGAACTCCGACCAATACGGCATGGACCAAGTCTGACATCAACACGACCGTCAACAACAGCATCACCGGCCTGTCTCTCGCGAGCAGCGTGTTGACGTTCACGGGTCTAACGGGGCGTTTCCTGATCCGGGCGACGAAATCGTTCTACGCGACGCAAGAGACGCAAATTCGGCTTAGGGACACGACGAACAACACCACGTTCGGCGTATCCCCGCAGGTCTATGCGTCCAGCTATACATCGGGCACCGGACCCGCTTCTATCCTGGCTGGCGCTTCGCCGACCGTGTTTGGCGTTCTCAATCTCGACGGCACGACGACCAACGTCGAGCTGCAGTACTACGTCACGAACAACCCGGCGTCCGGCCTTGGCCGTGTTCGCAACGTCAGTGGCGAAAACGAGGTCTATGCGCAAATCGAGGTTCTGGACTTATCGGCGCAGCAAGGCCCGGCCGGCACGCAAGGCACACAGGGCGTTGACGGCCTCGACGCGGCCTATCCCTATCAGTGGTCAACGGCCACGAGCGGAGACCCTGGCTCGGGCAAGGTTCGTGGCAACAACGCGACGATTGCCTCGATTACCGAGATTGCCATCAGCGAGACGGACTCGGCCGGCGGAGCTATGGCCGGTGTCATTGACACATGGGACAGCGGCACCAGCTCGGTCAAAGCCCGCATCAAGATCAGCAAGGAAGGGGCAACGCAGAACTTCCACTATTTCTACATCACGGGCGCGGGTACGGATCAGGGTTCCTATTGGACGTTCCCGGTTGCCTACACGAGCACATCCGGCACGATCAGCAACGGCGACAACTGCGCGGTTCTGGTCATTGAGAAGGGTGACAAGGGCGACACGGGCACATCTGGTTCGGCTGGCGCAACCGGCGCGACGGGAGCCACGGGCGCAACCGGCCCCAACACGGGCCTTGACTATGCGTGGTCAACGGCCACCTCGGGCGATCCTGGCTCGGGCAAGGTGCTCGCCAATAATGCGACCCTCACCAGCGCCACGGCCATCAACATCAGCAAGACCGGCCGGAACTCGGAATCGCTCGGCGCAGTCATCGCGACCTGGGACGACAGCACGAACACCAGCCATTACGGCCATCTGCGCATCTTCACCGTTGCGGATCGGACGGAATACATCGAGGCCGAAGTCACCGGCCTGACCGATAACTCCACCTACTACACGGTTGCCGTCACCGTCACCGCAGCGGCCGGCACGCCATCGGACAATGACGTCATGGCCGTGATGTTCGAGCGGACAGGCAACAAGGGCGCGGACGGTGCGGGCGTCGGTGACGTCGTTGGGCCTGCTGCATCTGTCGACGGAGAAATCGCTCTTTATGACTCGACAACCGGCAAGCTGCTCAAGCGGGCCAGCACGACGGGCCTGCTGAAAGCAACCAGCGGCGTCCTGGCTGCGGCGTCGGCGGGAACGGATTACGTTGCGCCAGGCGGCGCACTCGGAACCCCGTCAAGCGGCACCCTCACAAACGCGACTGGCCTGCCAATCGCGACCGGTGTGTCAGGGCTTGGGACCGGAATTGCCGCAGCGCTAGCGGTCAACACGGGCTCAGCCGGAGCCCCCGCTTTGGTCAATGGCGCGCTCGGGACGCCATCGAGCGGCACCCTCACGAACTGCACCGGACTCCCTCAGGCGGGTGTTACTGGCCTCACGACGTCGGACAGCCCGCAATTCACCGGCGTGAATGTCGGGCACGCCTCAGACACGACCATCACGCGCTCGGAGGCCGGCGTCATCGCGGTGGCGGGCGTGCCGCTGTTCTCGAATATCCCGGTCGTCAGCAAAAGCGCAGATGCCACGCTCGTTCTGTCCGAGGCGCAGAAGCTCATCTACCATCCGGGCAGCGACAACAACGCGCGGACCTTCACGATCCCGGCGAACGCATCGGTGGCCTACCCTGTCGGAACGTGCATCGCGTTCTTTAACTCCATCAACACCGTGACGATCGCGATCACGTCGGACACCATGGCCCTCGCTGGCTCAGGATCGACGGGCAGCAGGACGCTCGCCGCCAATGGATGGGCCGTCGCTCTCAAGATCGCCACTACATCGTGGGTTATCTACGGGCCGGGGCTGACCTGATGAACGCGTTCTTCCACATGATGATGGCGGTGCTCGGCGCGTCTACTGGATGTTCGTGCACGCCGGCCTATGTCACGGGCAACCGAACGGCGAGCATCACCGGGTCGTCGTCCGGCATCACGATGAACAGCGGCTCTATGTCGGAGCTGCTGGACGGCACCACGACGGACAACTCTGGCTTCTGGCCGAGTGGCATGTCGTCGTCGAGCTACATGCAGTTTGATTTCGGGTCCGGCGCGTCGGTCAAGATCACCGAAGTCAAGGTGTACCAGGGGCCGACCGCGACGAATTGGGGCACGTGGAAGTGGCAGGGCTCGAACGACGGCTCGTCATGGACGGACCTCACGTCGGCCTTCACGTTCGCAGGAGCGGGCGACACGACCGACACCAGCCTGTCAGGCAACACGGTCGGGTATCGGTATTACCGCCTGCAAGCCGTGTCGCCGACCGCTGGTCCCGCCTCGACGTGGATTGACGAGATCGAGTTTAAGCAATGCACGTGTTGAGACGGCTGCCCGTCTCCTCCGTTGGAGGGCGTTGGCCTGCTCGGCGATAGCATCACTTGGTACATGGACCAGTCCCCGAACGCATCGGCCACGATCCTCGACTACTCGCCGACGTTCAACAACGGCGTTCCGAGCGACACCACGGCCGGGATGCTGTCGCGCGTCGGCACCGTCATCGGCCAGAACCCGCAAGCGATCTTCCTGCTCGGCGGCGTCAACGACTATCCGCTAGGCCTGACGCGGGCGCAGACCAGGGACAACATCGTCGCGATCTGCAACGCGTGTCTGGCGGCCGGCATCGCGGTCTACGTCGAAGCCATCTTGCCAGTCGGGCCTGGGTATCCAAACTATGGCGGTGCGGGCGTGATGAACGCCGAGGCGGCCGAGCGCAACGCCATGGTCCAGTCCGCGCTACCAGTCGGAGCCACGTGGATCGATTGGGGCGGAACACTCACGTCAGGCGACTGGACGGGCGATCAGATCCATCTGTCAGCGTCGGGGTACGTGAAGATGAACGCAGCGCTTGCGTCCTACGTCGATCTCTACCGGTGACACACGCCGAGTTCACGCAGCCGGTCGCGCCACACGAGGTAGGCAGCCGGGCGCAGGTGTATCCCGTCGCCCAGGTAGTGGCGGGCAGGAATGTCCAGCCGTACCGCGTCAGGCAGCCGCTCGTTGATGCGATCGATCGCGGGATTGTAGCCGGGCCGTGGGTAGTCCTTAGTCACCGGCAGGACGGCCAGCACGATCGATCGCGGTGCCAGTAGCCGCAGAGCCTCGATATTTGCAGCCGTCTCGTCCGACGTAATCCCGGCCGCAACGTCATTGACGCCGGCCATGATGACGATCGTCTGAGGGCGAGCGGCGAGGACAGCGTCAGTCAGTTTCAGGAGGTCTCGCGTCGTCGCCGATGGTCTGCCGTAGTTGAGTGCCCCGCGACACAGTCCAGACGGCATGGCAGCGGTGATGCTGTCGCCGATCAAAACTGTCGATGGCGGAATCGCCCGAGAGCCAATCAGGCTCGCCGCCGCGCACATCAATATCCGAGCGAGGAGCATGCGCAACTATGACCCGAAATAAACTTGAGGGCAAGTAATGGCCCGCATCATTGAGGACGCCGGAGCGACGGCAGCGATCCTAAAGCCGCTGGCGCTGCCGGTGTTCGAGCCCGACAGTCTGCCGGACCCGGTGTCCTGCGTTCGCTCGGCCATCATCATCAACGACCGCCACAACGGCGAGCTGGTGCCCCGTCTCGCGATCTCCACCGGTGCGGCCTGGCTGCGCCTGGCTGTGCTCTCCGACCTCGGCAACACGTCACCGGTGGACGTGACGCCCATCGTGGAACGCACCACCCGTGAGGAAATCGCCCGAGCCCTCCCGGCAATCGTCCAGCAAGCCCTACCAGCACCAAGGCCGGGAGGGCTACCAGCTCCCGCCGATGCCGACCTTTACGAATCCGTCAGGGCTCAGGGTGCGTTGCTGCTGGAAGTGACTGCTGAACTCAACCGGCTCCGAGAGTACATCAATGCCGTAGCTTCGGAAGCGGCGGCGACGGGTGCGCGTGTCGTCGAAGAGAAGGCCGCATGAAGATCAGCGACAAGGGCCTCGACCTGATTAAGCAGGCCGAAGGCTACCACAAGCGCCAGAAGGACGGGAGCTGCAAGGCGTACCTCTGTCCGGCTGGCGTCTGGACGTGCGGTTGGGGCTCGACGGTTGGCGTCACGTCCACGACGCACTGGACCACCGAGGAAGCCACCGAGTCTCTACGCCGCGAAATGGGCGTGCACGAGGCCAACGTCATGCGCCTCGTTACCGTGCCTCTGACGCAGGGGCAGTTTGATGCGCTGGTGTCCCTCTGCTACAACATCGGGCCGGGGAACCTGAAAAAGTCGAACCTTCTGCGCCATCTGAATGCCGGCGACTATGCTCGAGCGGCCAGCCATTTCGCGGATTTCAAATATGCCAAAGTCCGGGGCGACACGGCTAAGCTCTACAAGGTGAAGGACGGCACATCCGTCGCGCTCGCCGGCCTCGTCTCGCGCCGGGCCTCGGAAACGCAACTGTTCCTCGAGGCCGTGCCCAATGAGCCCATGCCGCAGTCGATCGAGCCGCCAACGGCCAAGATGACCACGGGTGAGGCTGTCGCCAAGGTCGGAGGCCCTGCCACGGTCGGCGTCGGGACGGCAGCCACTGCGATCCAGGCCCCTCCTGACCTGTCATTCATCACCGCTTGGCAGGCAGTGACGAAACAGGCCGCAGAACTCGGCACCTGGGCCTGGGGAAACTGGAAGCTCACCCTTGCCGCCCTTGCTGCGTATGGGCTTATCGGCCACGTCCTGCCATGGTGGAGCAAGCGCAATGGCTGATGCTTACAGTCGCCCTGATTACTGGACGGACATGCTGCCTCAATCCTGGCAGCACTCTATCAACACGAATCCGATCCTCAACGCGCTCGGCCGCGCGTTGAACCGCCGACCTGCGGACATCGAAGGCGCGTCGAAACGCATCTTCGCGCAGCCCGGCGACCGTGAGATGGATGATCGAGCGTGGCTTTTGCAACAAGCGCAGCCGCAACGGAGGCTCAATCCGCTCGCCGCCGAAATGCTCGACAAGGGCGGGCTGCTGGCGAACTTCCTCGGCCCCAGCGTGAAGCTGCCCGGCGTTCCGCGTGCACCTGGCCGCTACGCGATGGAGTATCCTGGCGGCCGCATCGACTACAAGGACATGGACGGCGGCGTCCATGTCAGCGGCATTTATACCAACCCGGAAGCGCGGGGACAGGGAAACGCAAAGCAAGCGCTTCAGGAATTGATCGCGGCGGCTGACGCTGCCAAGCGGCCGATGAGCTTGGAAATATCTCCGGGGGCGCCCGGCGTTGACCCTGCTCGGCTGCGCCAGTGGTACGAGAGCCTCGGCTTTAGCGGGCCTGATTACGCAATGACCCGCCAACCGCCGCCCGCGGGCATCCGCGCCTATCACGGTTCTCCGCACGACTTCGACAAGTTCGACATCAGCAAAATCGGCACGGGTGAAGGTGCTCAGGCTTATGGCCCGGGGCTGTATTTTTCAGAATCCCCGGCGGTCGCGCGATCGTATGAAGGCATGCTGGCGGGCAACGGTTATGACCCCGCAGTGATCGCGCGGGATGCTCTCGAAAAGGCCGGCCGCGATCCAGTCAAAGCGATGTCGGTTTTGACAAAGGAAACGCCGCCGAGAACCGGCGTGCATGAAGTGGATATGGTGATCGACAGCTATTCTGAAGCGGCCGAGATATTGAAACGCCACGCAGCGGGTGCTGAAATGCCGTTACCAATGCGTGGCCGCATGTACGAAGTGAACATCAAGGCCGATCCTGACCAGTTCCTGGACTGGGATAAGCCGCTCTCACAGCAGCCGGAAGCGCGAGCGATCTTTGATCGCCTCCGCATCGACACCACACCAGAAGCGCCGCACGATAATCCGGCGGTCAACAACATTCGTGCGGGACTTGCTCAAGCCAACATGCGGCGCGACGATTGGCAAGATGCGCTGAAAAGACCCGAGACGGTTCAAGCCCTCCGCGACGCAGGCATCCCCGGCATCAAGTACCTAGACCAGCAGAGCCGGGTCTCAGGCCAGGGCTCTCGCAACTACGTCGTTTTCGACGACAAGCTGATCGAGATCCTCCGCAAGTACGGCCTCCTCCCGCCTGTTGCTGCCGGCACAGCCGCAGCCCTCAACCAGCAGGAGCCGGCGCAATGATCGGACTACTCGAATTTTTCGGTACGCTATGGGGCCGGGTGGCCCTCGGCGTCGGTATCATTTTCGCGTTGGTGGCAGTGCGTGCAGCGGACGTTCACAAGCAACGGAAGATCGGCGAGACACGCGCCGTCACCAAGATCGAGAAGGCCAATGAAAAAGCAACAGACCTCGGCCGCAAGGCTGCTGAAAAGTCTCGCGCTCCTGTCGCCCCTGGCCGGGTGCGCGCAAACCGAGACCCCTCTACCAGGGACTAGCAAGCTGCTCGACGAGCTGCCCCGCGTCCAGAACTCCACCAAGGCCCCCTGCTGGATGCAAGAGCAGGTCGCGGCCCAGAACAGCTACGTGGACAGCATCAAGGCTAAGAAAGAAGTCGTCTATCAGGCCCCGTGCAAGGTGGACCAACCGAAGATCGCAGAGGCGCGCAAATGAACGCCCACCAGTTGACGAGGATCGTCGATGCACTGGCACTCGAACGAGGTGGAAAATCGCCTCACGGTTGGCGAGGTGGAGCGGGAACAGATCGAGGAAACCCTCGAGGCCCACGACAAGCGCATCACGTTTTTGGAGCGGATGCTGCAAGGGATCATCTACGCAGTCGGAGCGTTGACAGCGGGCAAGTCCGGAGATCTGGTGGACGTTCTGCTTTCCATCCTGAAAGCGAAGACATGATCCACAGACTCAAGAAGCACCTTTGGTGGGTCGTCTTGTTCGTCCTGGCCGCAGTGGCGTTTCAGGTGGCCTCACGGCTGATTTGAGCGGGGCTTTTCCTTTCAATCGTCTGTTGGCGCTGCATCTAGCGCCGCCTCGACTGCCTTCAGCGTAGTAAAATCGCGGCAGCGATGCACGCGCTCTGCAAGAGCATGCCGGCCTTCTACAAATGCGGCGCGGTCAATGTCGTCTTCGCTGGTAGCGTATGGCCCAGGCCACTTGGCCTTGGCGCACTTATCCGCTGCATGAGGCTTCCAACCCGGCCGGCCAATCAGCCAGGACCGCGAGGTCTCCCCGATTATCTCAAGCGGCTCCCAATGTTCGCGCCATATCGGCCCGCCTACTGCGCGGCCATTCGCGTCTAGCCTGTAGACGCGGCGGTTTTGGTCGAACCGCCAAACTTTCATGCCAATGTGCGGCGCCATGGCGGCCTTTCCTTCGGTTGTTGCTATTGCTGAGAAGCGGACATTGCAGCGGGTACTGGGGGACGCGCAGCGATTGCATCCAACCAGCCGATAACTGCTATGCGGACTTTGCGATCGTCGGCGTGCGGATGCCGATAGCAGTGCCAGCCTGCATCATCGCGCTCGAATACGTCCCCGTTCCAACCGACGAACCCACTCCATGCGTCCTGAATTGACTGACCCAAATACACGCCTGTCGATGCGTGATACTCTGCCGATGTCTCGACATATGCCGATGCGTCAGCAAGGACGGCCTCGCCGTTGTCGAGGGCCAGCCAGACGACGCGCCTTTCGTGCTGCGATGGCTCAGTTAGTGTGACTGTCGGTTGCCACATTCTTGGACCCCTCCCAAGGTCCGCTATTTCCTCCGAGCCGCCGAAGCGGGCATTCCTTTCAATCGGCTCTCTATGTGAAATCGGCGGTTGTGCAAAAGCGGTAGTCGTCGTCATCCTTGTATTCATGCTGACGGCGTTCAGACTCCGAGTAGGGACCGTATTGATCGCGCGTCGCGGTCAGTGCACACAAGCCGCTGGTCTGCTTGTTCTCGACGATATCTACTAGCTCAGCTAGACTGACGGCATCGCCATACTCGTTCACGATTCGCTTATCAGCGAGGTAAAGTTTCCACGCCTTCCACGAGTAGATGCCCTCGCCATTGGCACGATCCAGCGGGGCAAATAGGAACTGCCAACCAATGCTAGACTTGCCAATGTGCACGCGACCATCGGAACGACCGCAGTGCGAACAAGGGTCGCTGAATGCGTAGTAGTTGGTTCCCATTGCGGGCTTTCCTTTCGATCAACCGACAGAATGCGGCACGTAGGCGGGGCCTAGAAGCTCTATCGTCTCGGCTGTAGGCACCATCCGCGCTGCGGCTTCGATATTTGGCGCTACGACGTACACGAATCCGAAAGCGCAGTCGATGTAGGTCGCGCCGAGCTTAAACTTGTCGCGCGAGGCGTTAGTTGTCGGAACGCTGATTTTGTAAGCCTTCACCGTGGGGCCTTCCTTCGGTTAGCGAAACAGGCTGGCGAGCCGTCCAGGCTCAAGGCCTAGTCCTGCTTCTAGGTTTGCAACTTGCTCGGCTGCGGTGAGGGGACGGCCGCGATCAATCTCGCGATGCAATACGATGACACGCAGCCGCAACTTCAACACTTCGCGGCGGGCTTCGTCGCGCGTCATTTCGAGGGCAGGCTTCTCTGACATCTGCCCGCAGCGGTTCCATCCTGCCGACATAGTGGGCATTCCTTCTAGTTGGCGGTCGGGTCGATCCGACCCTCGACGATACCCCAAGCGCGCTTCTTCACCGCAGCAAGGCCGCGCGCTCCCCACTTGGCTAGGATCGTGGCATTAATGCGCGTCCAGTCAGTCGGGCGACCAGCGCACTCCGATCTGATCGTCATGGCATACGTAAGCGCAACGTCCTTGCGCTTCGCGCCATGATTGATCTCGTTTTCGATGACCATCTCGCAGGCCATCAGGTGCTTGCCTGGCTGCATGGCGATTCCTTCTAGTAGTTGACGCGGACAATTTCTATGGTCACGCAATCGTATCCGGCAAATCCATTCAGTCGCGGCAAGATGTTCGCCGCGTGATATCCGAACGCCTGCGCAGCCGCCTGAGCGATCTCCACGTCCGTCGATCGCTCTCTTGCATGCAAAACGACCCCGCCCTTGAGATCGCAACGCTCGGCCTCCACGAGGATGCCCGCTCGCGTCAAATGCTCAAATCGCTTGTCGTTTAGCGGTGTCATAGCGGGGTTTCCTTTCAATTGGCGTGCCTTGCATCATGTCGCGCCTTGCGCGCTGGCGACCAACCGGAGAACTTCTCAACTTGCGTCTGTGATTGCCATTCCAATTCAAGGCGTATCGACTCTTGCAGATCGTAAACGCGCGCGCCCGTTTCCTCTGCGCTGCCGCGCGCACCGCGCGCCACGTTGGCGGCATGGCGCGCTTCGGCCTCGACTAACAATGCGCGAAGCCGCTTCACCTCCCGGCGAGACTTCGCGATCTGATACCGGCTGGTCGGCATGGCGGCCAATCCTTTCGATCAAAGATGTTTCAGGGCGTCTCGCATCTTGTCAGCGAGACCCAGGAGCCATCCGCACTGCTCACCCGCAGCCTGTTCGCGGATATCGCTCTCCACTTCCCGCAACGACTCAATCGCGTCGCGCTCCGCGTCTGCGATCTCTCGCTGCTCTTGGCGCTCGCGGCTCGACATCGTCATATCTGGCACAATGTGTCCGATCGTTCGCGGCATCTGGGCCTTTCCTTCTAGTTGGAGCTGGCAAAGCGGTGCAGGATCATTGACGCCTTACAGTCGAAATTGCGCAGCATGTTCATGCCGAGCCTGTCGAAGTTGCCGTGTGAGTGAGCTGCGAGTTGCGTCATCCGTAGCTGCACGCTCGCGCCATCCGGGACGTGCTGAGTGATGCCAGTCTCGCCCGGCCACCACTCCACGTGCGCGACCATGTGGATGCCGAGTTCCTTGCAGCGCTCGACGACTTTCAGCAGGGCGGGCGCTATCTCCGCATCATACGCGGCTTCGGCTTCCTTTTGCGTCGGCATGCTTGCGGGCCTTGATGTTCATGCGGCCTTGGCCGCCTTGGCGTCTACTTTCTTGATGCGCTCGGCTTCCTCTCGGTCAAGCCGTTCGGCCTTGTTCTTGGCAGCCTCAAAGCCTGCCGTTGTGATCATAAACGCATCGTCGGGCTGATAGCTGACGACGGGCGGGTAATGCACCGCCAACCCCTTCGCCACCAATCCGTGACAGCAACGTCGTCTCCGCCGGGCATAGTAGTAGTTGCGATACGCAACGCCACGGCTATCCGGATTCGACAGCCCGAGCGCATGGCGGATGAACTCGCGTTCGCGTTTCGTCAGCATCACGGCGGCCCTCAGTGACAGTTTTTGGATAGTGCCTTGTCGCCGTCTGGCGTGGCGACGTAGCGGTGCCCGACGCGGGCGACCAAACCGCGCGCCTCAAGCTGATCGAGATTGCGCCACCATGCACCGCGCTGGCGGTGTCGATAGCCGGGCGGAAAGTCACCCTTGCCGATGCCGTTCTCGCGTTCGCTGGCGAGTTGCAGGACATGTCGCTGGTGCTCGGTGAGCATGGCGGCCTTTCTGTTCAACAGCTCACGCCATTCAAAAGCGTCTCTGAAAAAGCCTGTTCTGGAAGTTCCCAGACGCTCGGCAAAAATTTCGTCAGTCTTTCGCGCCTGCTTGGCGTACCGATCGGAGGCTTCCACCTGGAGCAGCGCTTTCTTGTGGCGATCCCGAAGCCGTTCGATCTCGTCCGCCGCGTCGTTAGCGACGCGGCACTGGCAGGTGGCATGCTGGGGCGTGAACGGCTCGCGGTTGCACGGCGTCTCGCGAAGGCGTTCGATTATATCGCGCATGGTTCCGGCCTCCGTTCAGCGGGTGATGCCCGCAATTCATGTTCGCAAAGTAGCACGCCGCCGTTGACATTTCAAGCCCGTTCGTGCATTTTCAAAATCATGACCAAACTTCCCCACAAGATGCGCGGCTACGTGCGCCACCTGCCCCGAGTGCCGGGACACTTGCAGGCGGCGAAGCTGCGCGCGTTCGGCTTGACGGATACGGTCATCTATACCGAGGGCGACGGCGGCGAGGGCATCGTAGCGCTGATCCGGGCGCTACGAGGCGAGGCCGTTGTTGACGCAGTTCACTTGCTGGCGCCGCCGAAGGGCAAGACCAGTGACCGCCCGCGCCTGCGCTTTGGAATGCCATCCACGATATCGAGGCCAAGGGCGCGTCAATCATCGAAGTGGATAGCGGGCGCCACACGGCCATTCTGGCGCAGCGCGATGCTATGATCCGCGAAGCAATCGAGAAGATCACGCATTCGGGGCGCTCGCCGCGCAAGCGGGACGTGCCAGGGCGCCCGCCGGCCGAATACAGCGATGCCGAACTAGAGTTCGCGCGGCGTGAGTGGTTCGATCTCCGGCACCGCACGAACGGCGCGGCGCTCAAGGCGATCAAGCGCAAGCTGCCAAAGTGGACGCTGGCGCGATGCTACGACAAGGCAACGGGGTTCGGCCCGAGTGGCCGGGGAAAATAGGAGCGCTCGATTGCCCGGCGCGTACTACAACGAGAATGACCCATATGCAGCAGACTGGCTCGAAAACCTCATTGCTGACGGGCTCATTGCCGCCGGCGTCGTCGATCGGAGATCAATCGTCGATGTCCAGCCGAGAGACGTGCGGGACTTCGATCAATGCCACTTCTTCGCCGGCGCTGGCGGCTGGTCCTACGCGCTGCGACTTGCCGGCTGGGACGACGCGAGGGCGGTCTGGACTGATCGTGCCCATGCCAGCCGTTTTTCCGCAACGGGACGCCGGCGCGGCTTTGCCGACAAGCGCCACTTGTGGCCGCACTGGTTCCGCCTCATCCGCGAGTGCCAACCTGCAACGATCTTTGGCGAGCAGGTTGCGGGAGCTGGACAGTGGATCGACCAAGTATTCGCTGACCTGAAAGTCCCACTCCGCCTCCGGGGCGGCCGATCTGCCGGGCTGCATGCGCGGGCGCGCCACAAGCTCGGCAACGATTGTGGTTTGTGGCCGACGCCGCGCGCGCCGCCGGCAAGGCTGGACCGGACTATGCAAAAATTGGTCGGAGCCGAACCGGGATAAG
>JADJQM010000011.1 GCA_016712715.1 Rhodospirillaceae bacterium | reverse complement strand
AGCTCATTTACAGCCTCCGTTGGGCTTTCCATTCGCCCAAATCTATGACTTTGGTATTACCCCAAGACAAGCGCTGCCGGGGAGGGGTTATGTTCCGGTGCGCTTGGTTAAACCCGCTGGCCTGTCGGGAAGTACAGTACGTGCAAGCGATAGCATGCCGGTGCGGATATTTCTGTCGCCTTTGCGATAGGCGAGCACCAGCCACCATTCATCGTCCGACAGGATCTTGTACTCATTACCGCGATCTTCATCAGCGCGATCGGCGCGCGTGCTGGCGAGGCCCCAATGTTCCGGTCCGACCACCTCGCTCAATAGTTGCCGGAGCTTCTCGAAGTTGGGTTTTGAAATTCGGCCCGTCGTAATCCACCCCGACACCGATGGCGGTTTTACTTTGAATTCGCGCGCAACGTCAGCTTGCGACATGGTCGCCTTGTCCAGCGCCGACTTGATTGCTTGGCCGAGAGCCTTACCCGTAAGCATTGCCTAATTAGACTCATTGAGGGCAGCGTTAGGCAATGCCTCTTGACTCGCATTAGGCAATGCCTTACTCTCGCGGCCATGGAACAGAAACCAATTCTGAAAGCTTGTGCCGCGGTCGGTGGCGTTAGTGCGCTGGCGGGCTTGCTGCGCGTAACACCGCCGACGGTTAGCCAGTGGATATCCGGGCGGCGACAGATACCTGCGCTCCGCTGCCCGGCGATTGAGCGCGCCACCGGTGTGCCGTGCGAACAACTGCGGCCGGATGTTCAGTGGGGCCTGCTTCGCGGTACGGCTGAGATCGGCGACGGCGCGTGTGAGCCTTCCGCCGCGCCTGGTGCCCAGGCGGCTTGATGGTGCTGCTGTGTTGAACGCTTTCATCGTCTCCTCCCGCTCCGGTTCGCTGGGGCTTCCGGCTGTCGGTGTGACAACCACACCGACAGCCTATTTTTTTGCCCTGAATTTAGCTGCCCGTCGGTGTCCGTAAACGGACATCAAATTACGGAGGTATACGGACATGAGTCACGGACCTGAACTGTTTTACGAGAGCTGGGAAGAAGCCCTGAAGGACGATATCAAGGCCCTCGGCGGCACCAAGGCCGTCGGCAAGCTGTTGTGGCCGGATCTCGATATCGATCTCGCCCGAAACCGGCTGAACGATCGCTTGAATCCAGACCGCCGTGAAAGGCTTAGTGATAGCCAGGAGCGGATGATCATGCGCCACTCCCGGGAAGCCAGGGGCTTCTCAGCGGCCATGTTCTACCTGGCTGATGACACCGGCTTTGAGCGGCCGAAATCGCGGGCGCCGCGCGACGAGATGACCGAGCTGCAGCGCCAGTTTGTGGATTCGGTGAAGATGCAGGCGAAGATCGTTGAGCGCATCGAACACCTGCAGCCGCAGCTCGCCCGGCCGGCATGAATCCAAGACCGCGCATTCTCGCCACCCAGCACGTCGCGGTGGTCGATGGCATCCGGCTGACGGCGGTGGTGCTCGACAAACCGCCAGTGGCTGTGGTGTCGGACATTGAATCGATCATGGGCGGCTGGTGGTATCGCTCGGGCAGCTACCCTGTCGGCCGGATCTTCGGGACGCTGCTGAACCCATAGCCGATGACCGAACCGAGCGCCAAGCCGTGGGCTGATCTGGCCGCCTACCGCGCCGAGCACGCGCGGCGGAATCCTATCCCGGACGTTGGCCAGGTGGTCGCCGGCCTGGCCGACCGCAAGCAGTGGCTGATCTGGCGCTACGAACCAGGCGAGACGCCTGTAAAGAAGCCGCGCAAGATGCCCTACTACGTCGGCAAGAAGCGGCGGCATGATGTCCAGGGGTCGGAACAGGACCGTGCCGGGCTTGAGACCTACGCGGTAGCCGCGGCGGATGCCGTAAGCGCGGGTTCGACGGTGTCGGTTTCGCCTTCCTGCCCGGTGATGGACTGATCGGCATTGATCTCGACGAGATGATTGATCCCGACACGGGCGAGATCTCGGAGCGATGCAGCCAGATCATCAAGGCCTGCGACAGCTACACCGAGCTGTCGCCCAGCGGCAAGGGCGTTCATATCATTTGCAGTGGCGAGACCGAAACCTTCAAGAGCAATAAGGTTGGTATCGAGGTCTTCGCCGGCCGGCAGTACTTTACCTTTACGGGCAAGCCGTGGCCGGGCACACCATCTGAGATCCGGCCGTTGAATGACTTGGCCTTGCGCCGCTTGCGGGCGACGGTCAAGGGCAGCAAGGCGACAGCAACGCCCAGGGCGCCGGCGCCATCCGCCCCTACCGCGCCGACGACAGCGCATGGCGGGCGTCAGCGCAGCCTGGCTGAGAGCGTGGCTCTGGCGGAAGAGGCGCTGCAGCACCTGGATGCGGACGATTATCAGCAATGGATTGATATCGGCATGGCCTGCAAGGCAGGCCTCGGCGAACGCTATGGCTTCATGGTGTGGGATGCCTGGTCGGCGCGCAGTTCCAAGTATGCCGGCTCCCAGGACACGGAAAAACGCTGGGAAGGTTTCCAGCCGACGCAACTGACCCTGGGCACGGTCTTCGGCCTGGCCGAGGCGGCCGGATGGGTATCGCCCTGGGCGAAAGCGCGGGCCCGCAAGCCGCGCGCGCGCAAAGAGGCTGCCGCACCGCCTGACGATGCGCCGCCTCTATCCGCTGCTGGTGGTGGGGATGGTGGCTTACCCCCCTCCGATGCTCCCGCGGGGGAAATGGGGTCACCGCCGGGTCCGCCGCCGGATGACGATTGGCCGCGTGATCTGCTCAGAGTAAAGGGCGACGTGTCGCCGTGCCTCGCAAACGCCGAGCTGATCCTGTCGCATGCGCGAGTGGCGGACGTGATCGGCTGCGACGATTCGCGGAGCGAACGGTGTTCCGGTCGCCGGTGCCGTGCGACCGGAACAGCCCGCAATCGGGCGATTGGTCCGATCACCTGGATGACATGACGACGATCTGGCTGCAGCGCAAGTGGGGCGTCGAGTTCGCGCCGAACACGGTCGGCAAGGCGGTTGAGGTCCTGGCGCGCGGCAAGCGCTTTCATCCGGTGCGCGAAGCGCTGGAGGGGCTGAAGCCTTGGGACGGCACACGCCGCAACACGGAGTGGTTGTCGGACTACCTGGGCGTCGAAAAGTCGAAATACACCGAGCTGGTCGGCGCTTTCTTCCTGCGCGGAATGATCAAGCGAGTCATGGAGCCCGGCTGCAAGTTCGACTATTGCATGGTGCTCGAGGGGCCGCAGGGGAAGGGTAAATCAACCGTGGCGCGCATTTTGTCGTGGCACTGGTTCTGCGATACCGACCTTGACCTCAACAACAAGGATTCGCTGCTCGCCCTTCCGGGGCATTGGGTCTATGAGATCGCGGAGCTCGGTTCGCTGATGAAGGCTGAAGAGCGCAAGCAGAAGAGCTTCCTCTCGCGGCAGGAAGATGAATACCGGCCGCCTTATGGCAAGCGGCTGATCAAGGTGCCGCGCCAGTCCGTGTTCATCGGCACCACGAACGAAGAGGAATACCTCAAGGATGCCACCGGCGGCCGGCGCTTCTGGCCAGTGGTGTGTGGCGACGAGATCAACCTCGATGGCCTTCGCAACAGCCTGGAGCAGATGTTTGCCGAGGCGCTGGCGGACTACCGGGCCGGCGAGCGATGTTGGCCCTCTGGCGCGGAGCAGGACGAGCTATTCACGCCAGAACAGGCCAAGCGAGGCATGTCGGAGCCGTTCGAAGACATCCTGTGGAAGTGGGTGGAAAACCAGATGTCGCCGTTCTCGATGGCTGATGCGGCAGTCGATGGTCTGAAGCTGACGCCAGACAAGCTGACGCCGGCCATCGTGACGCGGCTGGGAATCGCCTTGCGCAAGCTCGGTTGCGGCCGAAAGGAAGACCGCAACGCCGAAGACCCGAGCAAGCGCCGGCTCTATCTCACCCCGGCGATGGTGCGCCGGGAAATGCGTGGAGCCCCTGCCAGTGCGGCTGTACCGCGCCCGTCGGCTGGCATTGGAGGCATCGATGTGCCCTTCTAAGGCTCTCGGCGGGGTTCCCAGCCTTCCCAACCTCAATTTAGAGGCTGGGAACTTTTACGCGCTGATTTTAAAAGGGTTTCCCAACCTTCCCAGCCTTCCCAACCTTTTTCACGATTCGCACACACGGGCGGGCGCACACGCGCGCACGCGCACGCACACGCATGCAAGTAATAAAAAAAACGTTGGGAAGGCTGGGAAGGTTGGGAAGAAGCAGGCAGGACGCGGCTTTCGGGCTCCCAACCTCTAAACAGAGGGTGGGAAGGTTGGGAAAAGGGGGTGCCATGGTTGATCTGGAGCGGATGCGGGCGGCTTTTGTCGTCGCGGCGGTGTGGCAAGCGTGGTCGGCGGCCGATCAGGCGGAGTACGGCGCGCAAATCAGGGCAGCGATCGAGGCCAACGACGAGGTGGCGCTGGGATGGTGGGCCGAATACCTGGAACAGGCATCCGGCCTCGAACATCTGGCGTCGTGCTGCCGGTCGGCAGAGGCGCGCATCAAGGCGTCGAA
>JADJQM010000010.1 GCA_016712715.1 Rhodospirillaceae bacterium | reverse complement strand
CAACCGGGTTGTCTCGAAGGTCTCGGTTTCCCAGGGGCCCGATCATCAACCCGACATCAATATCCACCGCGAGAGCGCCCCTCGCTTCTGGGCATGGCTTTCATATGGGTCAGCTGAAAGCGAACGGTGGGCCGGATCGCCTGGAATCGGGCGATCAGAGGTGGCAGTAGATGCGCGGCGGCGAATGACATGTAACCGATGCGAATGAGGCCGGGAGCGTCCTTCCGCGCCCATGCGGGCCTGATCGACCGAGCGATGCAAGCCACGCAGCAGATTTGGTATTTTCCTCGAGAAGACCTTGCCAGGCTTCGGTCAAGCGGACTTCGCGAGTCGAGCGGGCGAAGACGGCAAAGCCCAGCCGGTGTTCGAGATCGCGGATCCGGCGCGAGAGCGCGGAATGATCAATTCCCAGCCGATCTGCCGCGCGCCGAAAGTTCAGTTCCTCCGCTACGACGGAAAAGGAACGGATGGCTTCGATTTCGGGAAGATAGCGCATGGCAACCTCATTTCCAATTGGTGCAATTCATGCACCAATTGGAGACAAACCGTCAATTCACCTTCGTCGGTCGTTGAGCGAACCTCCTTCCAACGATCGGGCCCTGCCTTTCACCGCCCGGCCGCCTCACAAGAAGCCGCTGCACCCAAGGAGATGAAGTCATGGCGACAAATGCAGAGCTCAATGCCAAACTCGAAAGTGTTCTCAACGAGATCTTCGAGGCCTCGAATGATCTACAAGGATCGCGGCTTCCAGCGCCGCATCGGCTTCGGCAAAGCGCCCGGCGCTGATCAGCGTCGATCTGGCGAATGCTTGGACGCGCCCCGGCAATCCCTTCCTACTGCGGGGATGCAATGGACACGGAAATCATCCCGGCATGCAGCGCCTGCTCAAGGCGTTCCGCCGCCGGCCACCCGATCGTCCAAGTGACGACGGCCTATCAGAATACGGATCGCAATGACCCGGCGACCGACATGGGGATGTAGCACTACAAGATTCCGGTCGATGCCGTGAACCTTCGGATGAGGGAAATCTGGGCCATCGACAGCCGCATTGCGCCATTCGAGGGGAATATGTGTTGCTCGAGAAGCGCGCTTCCGCCTTCTCGGGCACGCCGCTCGCCGGCTACCTCCGTTCGGCCGGTGTCGACACCATTCTGGTCACCGGCGTCACCGCGACGGCATGCGTCCGCCCACTATTTGCGACGGCCTGGCGGAAGGCTTCGAACGATCGCCGTCAAAGAATGCATCGGCGATCGTGTGCCGGAGTGCCGGCCTGGAACCTCTATGACATCGATGCGAAGTTCGCCGATGTCGAGACCGTGGATACCTCCGCCAAATACCTCGCCAGCGTCGGCCGCAACGCCAAGTCCGTGGCGGCCGAATAACAAACCAGACCCTTCGCAGCCGATCAACGAACAGGAGCTTCTCATGACACGTGTTCTGGACAGGACCATTCCCACCGGCGGCAATGGTTCGCGGGGGGCGGCTAGCGCCCTCGCCCTCCCCTCGCTCGGGGGCGGGGCGCAGGCCCAGAGCGGGCAGATTGTCGTTTCCAACTGGGGCGGTGACTGGAATGACCGGACCAACCGGCTAATGGAAAGCCGCTGGTCGAGGCGAAAGGGATTTGGATCGTCCATGATCTTGGCCTCGAGCCGGGCGGGAAATCGAACCTGCTAGCGGAGCGCAAACTGCCGCGCGGCACTGTCGATATTGTCATCTCAACGATTCAGATGCCTTCGAGATGGACGGCCACGGGGTTATCGAAGCGCTCGATTTTGCGAAATCCCGAATGGCAAGGATATCGTCCGGCGCTGAAGAAGCCGTATTTCATCCCCTGGCTCTCTCCGGTGTGGTGATCATCTACAACAGGACAAGATCAAAGAACCGCCAAAGGCCTACAAGGATCTATAGGACCCGGAATTCGCCGGGCGGATCGGGCTCTCGAAACCAGCTCTATTTCAATTCCATGCGATGATCGGCTCACTGATTGAGGCTGGCAATCTCACCAGCGTTGAAAAGGGCCGCGAACGGCTGGCAGAGTTGCGGGCAAAATCCAATCCCCGCATCTACGCAACACACCAGCAGATGCAGGCAGCGCTGGCCTCAGGTGAGGTCGATATCGTTCTCAATTACAAGGCCCGAGGCCTGCAATGGACCAAGGACGGGCTGCCCCTCGGCATCGCCTATCCGCAGGAGGGAGCCGTCGCCATTACCTTCCGGCGCTGTTATGCCGAAGAAGGCGCCGAACAAGGAGGCGGCCTACGCCTATCTCAACGCCATGCTCGACGCCAAGGCCATGGCCGATCTTGCGGCGGCCAGCTTCTATGCGCCGGCGAACGGGGTCGCCCTGCTCGATGCCGACCTCAAGAGCCGCATCGACTTCTCGGAAGCCGAGCGCACCAGACTGAAATTTCCCGATTACGGCTATGTTGCCAAAAACACGGCGGAATGGCAGGATGGTGGAACAAGAATGTTGCGCGAAACTGAGCCCCTCACGGCGCGCCCACTTCGGGGCGTGCCGCTCCACCCCTGACATCCTGCGGGAGAGCATCGATGGCGATGGCAAGCGTAGCCCCTTCCCTTGGCGAGGCGACGAAGATGCCCGACTGGAAACCACCCATCCTGCGCTCACCCGCGGCGGCGCGCTTGGCGCCCGGCGTGATCTTCGTCACGCTCCTGTTGCTCGGTCCGCTCGCCATCCTCTTCCGTTATTCCTTCAACCGCTTCGTCCCCGGCGAACTGATGGTCAACATTGACGCTTGAGAATTACATCAAGTTTTTCGCCGATCCCTACTATCAGGATGTTCTCTGAGACCTTACGCATCTCGGCGCTGTCATCGGCATTTGCCTGATCCTGGGCTTCCCGGTCGCCTATTTCATGATGCGCCTCGCGTCATCACGGCTCAAGGCGATGATGATCGTCGCGCTGGTGCTGCCGTTGATGATGAGGCAATGCCGTCCGGACCGCGCAGCATGGATGGTGATCCTCGGGGAACGCGGCCTTGCGGCCAGCATCGTTTCCTTGTTCGGCTTCAATGGCCGTCTCGATATCATGTATACCGAAAAGCGGTGGTGATCGGTTTGGTCTCGGTTCTGCTGCCCTTCATGATCCTAACGCTTCCGGAGCGTTCTGGAAGGCATTGATCGCTCGCTTGAGGACGCCGCCGGAAGCCTTGGTGCAGACCATGTCCGCATCCTCTGGCGGGTCCTCCTGCCGCTGGCGCTGCCGGGCATTCTGGCTGGTGTGCTGCTGTGCTTCCCTTGTCGATGAACGCCTACGCCACCCCGGTGCTGATCGGCGGGCCGGGAGTTTCATCACGATGGCCCCGGAGTGTGTATCAGCAGGTCCAGCGCGATGAACTGGCCCGCTGGCGCGCGCTCGCCTTCATTCTGATGATCACGACCCTTGTGCTGACCGTGGGGCGCCACCGCGCTCGCTCAACGTCATTACCGCCGCTGGGCCGATTGGGAGGCGACCGATGAACGCAACAGCGCCTGCAACCTTCTATCGCGTCCGGGTTCATCGTCATGCCGCTGGCGGTGATTGTCTGGGTGTCCTTCTTTTCCAACAAGATCCTCTCGTTCCCGCCGGCGGGTTACACCCTCGACTGGTATACAAGAGCATGGGAACGCCCGGAATTTCGCGAGGGGCTTTTTCTCAGCCTCCAGACCGCCCTTTTTGCGTCTCTTTCCAGCCTTGCGATCGGCGTTCCGGCCAGCCTCGCGTTGACGCGATCAAATTCGCTGCCGGGACATCGTCACGAATATCTACTTTCGCCGATGGTGGTGCCGGGGATCGTGGGCGGCGCGGCGATGTATATCTTCTACATTGAATTTGAGGTCGCAACGGAGGTGCAGGTTGCCGGCACCTTGCCGGGCTTTCGCGGCGCATCTGCTGGTCGCCCTGCCTGGACCATCCGCCTCGTGACCGCTTCGCTCATCGGTATCGACCATTCGATCTCCGAAGCCGCCGCCAGCCTTGCGCGGGCCGGTGACGATCTTCTTCAGGGTTGTCCTGCCGGTCATCAAGCCGGCACTGATCGCCTCGGCGCTGTTCGCCTTCGTTGCCTCTTTCATCGATCTCGAAAATCGCTGTTTCTTGTCGGTCCGGACGCACGACGCTCCAGATTGCGATTGTCTCCTATCTGGAATGGAATCTCGATTGACGATTGCCGCGGTCGCGACCGGTGCAGATCGCGATCATCGCGGTCCTCCTGCTCATTACCAACCGCCACTACCAGCTCCCAACCCGCGCATTCTGAAGGACGCGCGCATGTCGGAAACGCTCTCGGACGTCTGCAAGCACTACGGCGAGGTCGTTGCGGTGCAATCCACCAGCCTTCGGATCGGTGGAAGGGACGTGACCATTCTCGGTCCTCCGGTTGCGCAAGACCATCACGCGCTCCGGATGATTGGCGGTTTTGTCGATGTCACGGCGGGTCGCATCCTCGTCAGCGGGACCGATGTAACCCGCCTGCCCCGCGAAACGCAATATGGGCTTCGTTTGCGAACTACGCGCTCTTCCTCACATGACTGTCGCGGAAAATGTCGCGTTCGGGCTCGAGGATGCGCAAGATCAGCGAGGCCGGATCGCCGACCGGGTCAAGACAGCGCTGAGCCGCGTTCGCCTCGCTCATCTGGCGGACCGGCTGCCCAAGCAACTCTCCGGCGGCCAGCAGCAGCGCGTGGCTCTGGCGCGCGCGCTGGTGATCGAGCCGACCGTCCTGCTGCTCGATGAGCCGCTCTCCAACCTTGATGCCAAGCTTCGGCAGGAGATGAAAACCGAGATCCGGCTGCTCCAGAAATCGCTGGCCCTGACAACGATCTTCGTCACCCATGATCAGGATGAGGCGCTCTCCGTCTCGGATCGCCTCGTCGTGATGAGCGCCGGAAAGTCGAGCAGATCGGCACACCGCGCGACGTTTTCGAGCATCCAGCCTCAGCCTTTGCTGCGTGGACTTCATGGGGGTTCACCAATCTTGTTCCCGTCAGGTGGAGGCCACGGGCGCGGGCAGCTCCGGAACGGTATGGCCATCGCCATCGACAAGGAATCCCGATCCGGGGTGAAGGTCTGCTGGCTCTTCGGGCAGAGCATATGAGCCTTTCATCAAAACCGGTAAGCAGCGATGTCAACACCACGGAGGCCATCGAGGCGCTGACGTACTGGGGCTCCTCGTGGTTATCATGCCTGTCTGGATGACGAGACCCGCCTTCAGGTGCGTGGCGAGGCGCAATCTCCCCTTCGCGCCGGGGCAGCGCACGGCTTCGTCGCCTGGCGGCCGGATGCGGGAACGCTGTCGCCGCCGGTCAAGCCTGAAGCGGTGCATCGCGCCCGGCATTGGCGCAATCGACGATCATGCCGTCGCGCGCCATTCCGAAACCTGACATCGCCGTGCCCGCCTGCGGGGTTGGCTTTGTACTGGCGCGTCATTTCACGCTGACGGCCTTTGCGAATTTCATCGATACCTCCTGCGCCTTGCCGCGGATGAAGGGGATCGCTCGCGTC
>JADJQM010000009.1 GCA_016712715.1 Rhodospirillaceae bacterium | reverse complement strand
GCCTGCTCGATCATGGTGCGGACCTGCGCGCCGTGCAGCAGATGCTGGCAGCACGCCGACATCTCGACCCAGGTCTACACCCATGTGCAGGCCTCGCGGCTCACGGCGGCGGTCGAGGAATTCCACCCCCTCGCCCGCAAGAAAGCCGCAGCCAAGACACGTTGACAATCCGGGGCCACCCCGCCAGTAACATCATCGAACAAACGCTCTGAGGTTGATCTTGCAGGCATTTCTCGATTTCGAGGCCCCCGTTGCCGAACTGGAAGGCAAAATTGCCGAACTGCGCGCTCGCCCAGGGCGATGCCTCGGTGTCCATCGCCGACGAAGTGAAATCGCTGGAAAAGAAGGCGGCCAAGAATCTCGCCGATCTCTATGCCAATCTCGAACCGTGGCAGAAGTCGCAGTCGCCCGCCATCCGGACCGGCCCCACGCCCTCGACTACATCAAGGCTCTGATCACACCGACTCGTGCCGCTCGCCGGAGACCGCAAGTTTGCCGAAGACGAAGCCATCGTCGGTGGCCTTGGCCGTTTCCGTGGCCGTGGCGTTGTCGTCATCGGCCAGGAAAAGGGCAACGACACCCAGAGCCGCCTCAAGCACAACTGGGGCATGGCGAAGCCGGAAGGCTACCGCAAGGCGGTGCGTCTCATGGAAACGGCAGACCGCTTCGGCCTGCCGGTCATCACGCTGGTTGATACTTCGGGCGCCTATCCCGGCGTTGCTGAGCGAAGCGCGGCGGCCGAGGCCATTGCCCGCTCCACCGATTGCTGCCTGTCGCTGCGGCGTGCCGCTCGTGTCGCCATCATCGGCGAGGGCGGCTCCGGCGGCGCCATCGCCATCGCCACGGGCAACAGCGTGCGTTGATGTTGAGCACGCCATTTACAAGCGTCATCTCACCCGAGGGTGCAGCCTCCATTCTCTGGCGTGACGTGCCCGCGCCAAGGATGCCGCCGCCGCCCTCAAGATCACCGCGCAGGCGTCATCGACGAAATCATCCCAGAACCGCTGGGCGGCGCAAGCCGGAAGCCGGAAGCCGCCATCGCCGCCGGTGGAGATGCGGTGCCGCGCCCTTCAGGCTTTGGGGCGTGTCGCCCGACGTGTTACGCCCCCAGCGCCGCGAGAAATTCCTCGGGACCTACCGCGGTCTCTGACGGCACCTCCGGCAGGGGAAGGATTGAAGACCATGGCTCATGTGTTTGACACAAGACTGAACCGCCGCGGCCTGCTCACGGGCACGGCCGCCCTTGCCGCCGCCGCCAGTCTGCCACACCCTGCACACGCTGCCGCACACATCGCCAACCTGCGCGTCAGCACCCGTGTGCTGGAGGTCAAGGGCAAGGCTGCAACCGTCATGGGCATCCTTGATGACCAGGGCCGCCACGGCGTGAACATGGTCTTCAACGGGCGCTTCGCCGCGCGCCTCACCAACGGTCTGTCGGAAGAGACCATGGTGCATTGGCACGGCCTGACGCCGCCTCTGGCGCAGGATGGTGTGCCCATGCTCTCCGGCCCGCCCCTGAAGCCCGGTGATACCGTTGACTATGATTTCGCCACCCGTGATGCCGGCACCCATTGGATGCACTCCCATGTCGGCCTGCAGGAACAGCAGATGCTGCGCCCTCATCATCCGGGAGAGCAATGCCGCTCTACGACGAGCAGGGCATGTGGTGATGCTGCATGATTCACCTTCCGCGACCCGCGGGAGATCTTGCCGAACTGCAGACTGGGCGGCGGTGGTCACGCGGCTCACGCTGGACATGGCGGCGCCATGCAAGCCATGGATCATGCCGCCATGGGTCATGGTGATGCTGTGCAGCGGCGCCTGCCATGCTGAACGACATCACCTTCGATGCTTTCCTCGCCAATGACCGCACACTGGACGATCCCGAAGTGGTCAAGGCGAGAAAGGCGGACGTTTCCGCCTGCGCATCATCAATGCCAGCGCTGCCAGCAACATGTGGATTGATCTGGGCACGGTGAGCGGTGAGCTGATTGCTGTCGATGGCCATGCCGTGCAGCCAGTGAAAGGCCAGCGCTTCCCCCTGGCAATCGCCCAGCGCGCCGACATCCGGCTGGAACTGCCGCTGGGCCCCGGCACCTATCCCATCCTCTTCAAGGTGGAAGGCGGCATGGGCCAGTCCGGCATCATCCTCGCTGCCGGCGATGCGACAGTTGCGAAGATCAACGACCAAGGCGAGGTGCAGCCACCGCTTGACCTGGCGCTGGAAGCCCGCCTCAAGTTCATGGGCAAGACGCCCGAGATCGCCGTCTCAAAAACCGAGATGGTCATGCTCACCGGCGGCGGCGCAGACTATGTCTGGGGCCTCAACGGCAAATCTTCCATGCATGACGTGATCTTCAAGGTGCGCGAGGGCGAGCGCTACGAGGTCATGTTCCACAACATGACCGGCATGGCTCACCCGATGCATCTGCACGGGCACTATTTCAAGGTAGTCGGCATTGGCAACGAGCGCATCGACGGCGCGCTCCGCGACACCGTGCTGGTGCCTGTGGGCGGCATGGTCACCATCCAGTTCGACGCCAACAATCCCGGCACCTGGGCGTTCCACTGCCATCATGTCTATCACATGAATTCCGGAATGATGGGCGCCATCGCCTACACGACGGCGGCCTGAAGCCAGCGCTCAAGCGCGGCCGCCGTTTCTTCCGGATATTCCAGCGTCGGGAAGTGCCCGCACTCCGGCAGTTCAACGTATTCTCCGCGCGGCACCGCAGTGGCAATGCGCCTGCCATCCGCCGCCGGGCTGAACTGGTCATGCACGCCCCACAGGCAGAGAACCGGACAGCCAATCCCGCCAAGCCGTCCCCACTTGTCTGTGCGGTGGGCGAGCGCATCGGATTGCCGGGCCAGTGTCTCCGGGTCCATGGCCTGCGCCATGCTGATGAAGGCTTCGCGTGTTGCAGGCCCCCGCGGCCCCGGCAGATGGGCAATCATGTTGCCCATTTCGATGAGCACCTGCTGCTTCTCGCCGCCACGAATGCGGCTCGAACGCCGCAAGCCGGCAGCCTGATCGGCGACGGCACCGGCGCCTGCCCCAATCACCACCAGTCCCTCGACCCGGTCCGGTGCCGCCAGGGCCACCTCCAGCGCCAGCCGCCCGCCCATGGACGTGCCGAGGACGGAAAACCGCTCCGGCGCTGCGGCCAGTACCTTTGCGACCATCGCCGCATAGTTGTCCTCTGCTGCGATGTGGTCCCGCACTTCCACCGCCTGTGCCCAACGTCCGCCACCGTCGCAGAGGCCGGCATCACAGCCAAAGGCAGGAATCATGACCAGTGTCTTGCGCATGGTGGCTCTGACCTCTTGTGCTTGTTTCAAAGCCATTGTGCCGCCATAACGCCAGCCGGTGCAACACATTCCACGGAAATCCAATGACCAAGTCCCTCGACGTCAAGCTGAAGAAGATCACCTCCGGCAAGTACAAGCCCACCGACTTCATCGTCGCCGACGCCAAGGACCCTGAGATGTCGGCGGGTGTCTCCTCCCCCGGTCCCAAGGACCTGCATGACGAAAGCAAGGGCTACGCCAACGTCGAAACCTTTCGCCAGTCCGTCATTGATGTGGTGAAGCAGGGTGTCGTAGACATCATGCTGGTCGCGGCCAGCTCTCTCGAAGCGATCGCGGCAAAGGGCGTGTTCAAGAAGTCGCACGTCACCCCGGCGATCCGCGCCAATGACGCCACCGATATCTGGCGCGCCCGTGGCTCCTCCTACGCCAAGGAATTTGCCCGCCCCTTCCGCACCGCCAACCTTGCGCACTGCAAGAAGTTCTCCGACCTCGGCCTCTACTCCGTCACCTTCAACAATGACCTCGACGCCGACTACGCCCATCTCGCGGCCTACAATGAGTTCCGCGCCGAAGCCTCGAAACTGAAGTTCCGCCACTTCCTCGAAGTCTTCAATCCCAATGCGCCAAAGAACCTCGATCCCGAGAAGATGCCCTTCTTCGTCAATGACAACATTCTGCGCTGCCTCGGCGGCATGACCAAGGCAGACCGCCCGCTGTTCCTCAAGATGCCCTTCAACGGCCGCAAGGCCATGGAGGAGCTGGCCAGCTATGATACCGAACTCGTTGTCGGCATTCTGGGTGGCGGCGGCGGCACCACCCGCGACTGTCTCGAACTCATCCATCAGGGTGAAAAGTCCGGCGCCCGCGTCGCCCTGTTCGGCCGCAAGATCAAACTTGCCGAGAGCCCGCTCGACCTCTTGAACCTTTTCCGTCCGGTGATCGAACGCCACATCACCCCGGAAGAAGCCGTGAAGCAGTACCACGCCATCCTCAGGAAGAAGAACCTGAAGCCCGTGCGCTCCCTGGAAGACGACCAGAAGATTACCGAGAGCGTGCTGGAAGGCTACAAGAAGTGACACGGTCAGGGATCGTCCTTGCGGGGACGATCGTCCTCGACATCGTCCACATGATCGACAATTGGCCGGATGAGGAGCAGATTGCCTTCATCCGCCAGACCATCGAGGCGCCCGGAGGTCCGCCCCACAATGCTGCGGGCAGGGGCTTTTCGGTGAAACTGGGCGCACCCTTTCCCGTCACCATGACCTGCCTTTGTTGTCGTGATGACGCCGCCGCCGACCTTCATCCGCATCGCAAGCGGGTTTGGCCTCGACACCTCCGGCGTGATCCGCGTTCCCGGCCAGACCACCGACGTCACCCATGTCATGACTTCGCTCGCCACCGGCAGGCGCACCTTCTTCTTCCGCCCCGGCGCCAACAGCACCATGACGGCGGAGCAGATGTTTCCTCCCCATGACAGGGGCAAGATCTTCTATCTCGGCTCGCCCGGCATCTCCACCTCCATGGATGCCAGCGATGGCTGGCGCGCCGTATTCCGCAATGCCCGCGCCCGGCGGCTACAAGACGGCCATGGAGTTGTGTCCGGTGCCGCGTGAACTGCAATGCACCCAGACGCGGCCCTGCCTGCCGCTGCTCGACTATTTCATCATCAACGACACGGAAGCCGAAGCGGTGTCCGGCCTGACCGTCACGGCGGACGGACACTTTGACAGTCCCTCGGCAGAGCGCGCTTGCCGGGCACTGTTCGATCTGCTGGGTGTCAATGACCTGGGTCTGCCTCCACCACCCTGATGGCGCCCTCGCCATGCGCCACCCGGCGACAAGGCCTTCGCGCCCTCCGTCAATGTGCCAAAGTCGGAAGTCGTCGGCACCGTGGCGCAGGTGACGCCTTCTACGCTGGGCATGCTCTTTGGCCTCCACGGAGACTGGCCTCGCCCTATGCCCGGCCTTGCCAACGCCAGCGCAGCGACATCGCTCCACCTTCCAACCTCGGCAACAATCAGGCCGTGGAAAGAGTGTTTGGACTACGCTTTGCCGCAGGGGGCCGCGTTAGCTGTCGTCACCACTGAGCGAGGCCTAGCACCGCGGCTCCTTGATGCGCTTGTTGTTGGTCATCTCAGCAAGACAGGCATTCACCAGCATGGGTTCCATCGAGCCACCTTGGGCCTCGAACCCCTGCCACACACATTTCGCGTCTCGATATGCGAGCCATGCGCGTTGGGAGGCCATGAGGGCATCAAGGTGTTCAGATTTTCCTGATCCCGCGTCGCTCTCCTGGGCGCCTGCCTTGATCTCCGGCCAAATCCTGTTCAGTTCCACATCCGCCTTGTCGAAGTCAATCCCCGCACATTGCGTC
>JADJQM010000008.1 GCA_016712715.1 Rhodospirillaceae bacterium | reverse complement strand
CAAGCTCATCTCCTGCATTGATGGCCGCTCTACGACCTCGCTTTTCTGCTGATGGATCTGCGGTATCGCGGGCTTGAGGCGCCCCTGCGGCCAGGTCTTCAACCGGTACCCGATCTCGCCGGCGACGACGAAATGGTTTACCACTGCTGCCACTCTTCATGTCCTTGCGCGCCGCTGGTCCGGGGCCCATGTTGCAGGCGCCGCCGCACAGGCGGATGAGCAACACCAGCAGGAACACCTGACCGAGGCGAAGCGGTATCTTGAGTTCGCCATCGACCTCCTGCGCCCCTGTCCCGCCAGGACTGGTCGCCATTGGCGGCCGAGTGGCAGCGGCAAATCCACCGTAGCGGCTGCCGTCGCTGGTGCGATCGGACCTGCTGCCGGCGCGCGCGTTCTGCGCAGCGATGTCATTCGCAAGCAACTCTTTCAAGTTCCCCCGGAACAGGCCCTGCCGGCTGAAAGCTATATGGCCGAGGTCAGCAAGCGGGTCTATGCCGAGATCGAGGTGCGGGCGACCAGAGCCCTGCAGTCAGGGCAAACCGTCATCATCGACGCGGTCTCCGCCATGCCCGAAGAGCGCGATGCCTTCGAGCGGCTCGCCCGCAGCTGTGGCGTGACTTTCAGCGGCGTCTGGCTCGATGTCGCCCCGGCAACCATGCAGACACGGATCGGTACCCGTGCGGCTGATGCATCGGACGCCAATGCCACTGTGCTGCAGCGTCAATTGACCTACGATCTGGGTGCCGTCAATTGGCATCGCGTCGATGCCAACGGCGATTTGAATACCATCATTGAGACCGTGCAGGGATATCTCGGCGCGACAGGCAGCGGGAGAACCGGTTTCGTGAGAGCGACAGACTCCACCGGAATGGCCGGTGCCAAGGGGACTGCCATGGTCCTCACCACCTGCGGCGCAGCACTGGTCCGACAGGAACGGATCTGGCAGGCGCCTGATCGCGGTGAGTTCTCATCAAGATCCACGCCTGCGGTGTGTGCCGCACGGACCTTCACGTCGTCGATGGCGAATTGCCGGACATTCCGCTGCCGAGGATACCAGGTCAGCGGGTGATCGGTACGGTGGTGGCAACGGGTCCCGACGTGCGCGATCTCCAGCTCGGCGATCGCGTCGGGTGCCATGGCTGTGGCCTACCTGCGGTACCTGCCCGCAATGCCGCGCAGGCGCGAAAATCTGTGTGAGGCGGCGGCATTCACAGGTTATCAGCGCCGCGATGGCGGCTGTGCCGAATCTGGTGATTGCCGATGCGCGCTATTGCCTGCCGATACCGCGCGCCTACAGCGATGCCGAGGCGGCGCCACTCCTCTGCGCGGGCCTGATCGGCTATCGAGCCCTCCGCAAGGCGGGCGGCGCGCAACGCCTGGGCCTCTATGGCTTTGGCGCTGCCGCGCATATCGTGATCCAGGTGGCCAGGCATGAAGGTCGTGCCATCTATGCCTTCGTGCGGCCGGGAGACGATGCCGCCAGGACCTTCGCCCACGACCTCGGTGCGGTCTGGTCCGGCCCTTCCGACGCAGCGCCGCCGGAGCCGCTCGATGCCGCCATCATCTTTGCGCCCGTCGGCGCCTGGTGCCGGCCGCCGCCTTGCGGGCGGTGCGGCCCGGTGGCCGGGTGGTGTGTGCCGGCATTCACATGAGCGATATCCCGAGCTTCCCTATGAGCTGCTCTGGCGAAGGCTGAAATTGTTTCGGTCGCCAACCTGACACGCCAGGATGGACTCGACTTCGCTTTGGCTCCGCAGATTCCAATCAGGACGCAGACCAGGCTCATCCCCTGGGGAACGCCAATCAGGCGCTCGACGATCTGCCGCCACGGCGCGCCTATCAGGGCGCCGCGGTGCTCGTTCCGTCCAGCTAGGTCCCGGACTTCCCTCGGTACGAAGCCTCGCGGAACTCTCGCCCGGGCGCGGTAACCGCCGGCATCGCCATATTCAAGGATTCGTGATACCGCTGGTGGGGATCCGGCACCTGCGGCATGTTTGATCGGGCACCAGAACTGTTCGGTGCGACTGCCGATCTCGCGGATATAGGCAATGACGCCATTGGCATAGCCGCAATAGACGCAGTTCAGGGCCTCGATCCAGTTGAGGTAGGCAAGATGCCGTCGATCAAAGGTGATATAGTCCGCCGCTTGACGCGCGGGATGTGGTAGATCCGGAAACAGATGGATTGGTAGAGGCTGGCCCAGACATCCACCAGCAACAGCGGCAGAATCCGGCAGAGTAGATCACTGGGACACTCAGCGGAATCCGATCGGCGCCTGCGCGATGAACTTGCCGACGGTCTTGCGCAACCGGCGATGCTCCATCACGATGCCACGTTCGAATTCGATGAACTTGCGATTTACATGCCATCCCAAGGCCTTGCGACGCGTCTCGATCTCGCGGTCGAGCTCAGCGTGCAGCTTGATGATCTCGTCGGCCAGTTCCTGCATGCGGTTGGGCATTGGTCGTTTCCTCGCGGCAGGGGCTGGATACGACGGCACGACCGCGCAGGAGGCCCAACATTGTTTACTGCCACCTATCCTATGCGCCCGTTGAGCTCATAGCCAGTTCCATCCGCCGCCATCTGTGTCGCAAAGCGGAAATCGGTGGGGTGGGCCGCATGAGCCGATAGGAGGTTCACCCTGTTCAACTGGGTCGCCGACCTCTTGAACAGATCGATGCCGGCGCCCTTGTCGGACGGGGCACCGGCAACGCGGGCGAGCCGTGCGATACGATAGCAATCGATGCCACCCACAATTCCGTCCGCCGGCGCCAGGACGTCATGGGTCAGCGGGCCAGCTCCGTGAGTGAAGGACTGGCACCCTCGCGCCGCGATCTCCGCCGTCCCTGGATGCAGCCCCGACCCAGAAGTTCGCGGGCGCGGTCGCGACCGCGTCCACCGCGCAAGGCAGGATCGAACTCAAGGATATGCCCGCGAGCAGCAGCGCGCTGGCGCAGACCTGCGGCGCGTCGGCCTGCCGCTCGAGCACGCGCATTACGTCCCGCGCCTCCAACGGGGCCGACGCCGGAAGCCGACCGGCTGGGATCCATCCGTGATCTCGACATTCACCGTCAGGCCCGCTGATCACCGACGAACTCGAACAATTTGCATGCGGATGGCGTCGACATGGGGAGCGTACCTGGCGGTCGGCCCCCATCAGGATGTCGATGATGAGATGGCGAGCGGCAGCAAGCTTCTTCGACAAGATCGACGCGACCAGTTGTTCGCGCGTGTCGATGCCGAGCGAACGTTCAACGGATATGAGAATGTCGTCCGCCGGCGCCAGATTGACATGACCACCCCAGACGATACATCCCTTCACGCGTCCACAATCTCGCGCATCTCGTCGATGCCGATCTCCACCCGGACCAGCACCTCCATCGAGTCCGCGGTGCCGGCCGGGGACGTGATGGCGCGCGACGAGGTCTTGGGAATCATCATCCCATGCGCGGCGACGATCGGCACCACGATCATCGAGGTGCGGTTGCCGGGAATGCCGCCGATGCAATGCTTGTCGACGATCGGGCGCTGCGGCCAGGTCAGCCTGTTGCCGACCGCCGCCATCGCCTTGGTCGGGCCGAGCACCTCGTCCGTGGTCAGAAAACTCGCCGAGGCAATGAGGAACGCGGCAATTTCCATTTGAGTACCGGTTCGAGGCAATGTCGCGGATGATCATCTCGAACTCGGGATCAGTGAGGCTCTGCCCCAGCACCTTCGCCCGCACGGCCTCGCGACTGGCCGGCGGCCGCGCCTGGCCACCGATACGATTTCGCCCTCGGCGATGTTCAATTGCCGGAAGCTCTGCTCCGACAGACCAAGTTCGTCGCGCCCGAGCAGGGCCGGATCATCGACGATGTTGAGCACGGCCAGGATCGAACGGCCATTCCTGGAGACCTCGATCTTGGCCAGGCCCTGGAACTTTTCCGCGCGATAGAGCCGGGCAATCGCGGGGACAGGTAGGCGACATTCTCGCGATAGGTATCGATGGCGATGCGACGCAGCTTCAGCATGTTCGGTGGTCCTGTCCTGTCGACAGCAACCTTGCGTGGCTTTAGTCCGGCGGCATTTGACCTGGATCAAGCCTTCAGGTTCGAATGCCGCGATGATATCGGAAAACCGTCAGTCGCTTGCGACATTTCGAGATGGGGCGAGGAGTGCCATGTCCACCGGTCGACTGATCTACCTCATGGGGCCTCGGGGGGTCGGGCAAGGACAGCGTGCTGCGCTATGCCCGCGCCCGACTGGATGGGCGCTGCAAGCTGCTCGTTGCCCATCGCTATGTCACCCGGCCACCGGATATGGGCCATGAAAACTATGTCTCGCTGAGCGAGGGCGATCGACCTTCGCCGCGACAACGCTGTTCCTGCTGGATTGAACGCTCATGGCATCCGCTATGCAGTTGGGCTGGAAGTCGGCATCTGGCTGTTGCACGGCATGTCGGTGATCATGAATGGTTCGCGGGCCTGTTTCGGGGGCCGCCGCGCGCCACTCGGACATGCTCCCCATCCTGATCGATGTCCCGCCGGCCACTTTGCGGCAGAGGCTGGAAGCCAGGGGGCGAGAGACACAGGCCGAGATCGAGGCCCGCCTCCGCCGCGCCGACGCTGTGAAGAGATAGAACATCCGGCTCTGCGCAGGATCGACAACAGCGGCCCGATTGAACTGGCCGGCGCCGAACTGGTTCAGATCCTCATGAGCGCAACCAGCTAGATCATCGCCCGGTAGTCTGCCGGCAGACGGCATGCGCCTCGCCCAGAATGGCGACAACCTCCTGGTCGGTCACCTGGGTGAAGTCTCGGTAATAGGCGCCCACGGCCCCAAAATGGTCATCCGTCTCCAGGCAGATCACTTCGTCGACTTCAGGCGCGATCTCCGGCCAGGCTGTCGGTCGGTGCCACGGGCAGAGCCAGCACCAGCCTTTTGGGATGTTGACGGCGCAAGGCACGGATGGCGGCGCGGGCCGTGGCGCCGGTCGCCAACCCATCATCAACCAGAATCGCCGTACGACCTTGGGCCGCTTCGGGATGCCGGCCACACAGATAGATCGCCCGGCGTCGTTCGATCTCCTTCAGTTCCAGCGCGGCGGCGGCATTGATCGCCTCCTCGCTCGGCTCCAGGCCCTTGGCAAAGTCGTTGAGAACAATCTCCGGGCGATCGCCGTCGACCACAGCCCCCAGGGCCAGTTCCGGCTGGAATGGCGCGCGAATCTTCCGCACGAGGACGATGTCGAGCGGACGGCGCAGGACCTTC
>JADJQM010000007.1 GCA_016712715.1 Rhodospirillaceae bacterium | reverse complement strand
CGGTGCCTTCGCCATCCACATCCGCCGCATGAAGACGTATCTATGCCAACCGGCGGGAAGCGCTGATTGCCGCGTTGAGACCGGAGGATGGACGCCTTTACGTCATCGATCCGCTTCCCCGGCGGGCCTGATGCTGCTGTTGCCTGCCTTCGGTGCGGTCGACGAGGATGTCGTGACAAGGCTTGCCGCCGCGGTATCGAAGCCCAATCGCTTTCCAGCGCCACTATGCGGGGCGCAAGCGAGGCCAAGGCCTGCTGCTGAGCTTTGCCGGATTTACCGAAGACGAACTCCGAAAGTCACGCACAGATTGATCGAGGTGATGAATGACGCCTGAAGTGAAGCGCGGCGCAATGGAGTGGGTGGACCTCAGGCACGCCGAGTGGTCGCATGGAACAGCCATATCACAGCACTCGCCGAGACAGCGTGGCGCGAGTACCGCTCAAGCGCGTGGTATGTCGCGAAACCTGAAGGCCGAGGCTTCACGGTGGAGAAGGATCGGGCGGCATGCCGACGGCCTTTGCCGCCACATGGTCAGATGGTCCTGGCCCCACCATCGCCAGCGCTACGCCGGTATGATGCAGTTCCCGGAAATTGCCAGGTGGCGGACACCTACCGCGCCGCGAAAGGGCCTTTCGCGCTTTGCGGGCGACCCACGCCGATCCGCATTCGGCACTCGGCATGGGTTCGCTCGTCGGTGCGCTTGCCGCAAAGGCCGCGATGCAACGGCATGGCATCACCGGAACCATCCGCTTCATGGGCGAACCTGCCGAAAAGGTGAGGGGATCAAAGCCATCCATGCGGCGAAGGGATATGACGGCCTCGATGCCATCATCTCGTTTCATCCTTCTACATGCTGCTATTGCAACACCGCGCTGGGATACCCATTGCGGACCGTACTACGCCGCGATCTACGAGTTCCCTCTGCGAAGAGCCGCAGACATGGCTTCAGGACGCGGTAACCGATGCTGCAGGAACCCCATTCCGGCAGCACACACCATGGCCCGGGCGCCGGGTGCCAATGACGCGGTGGTCGCCATGTTCACCCTGTCGAGATGATGCGCGACCAGTGCTCCGCATGCCGGAACCTGGACATTGAACGAGACCATCCTCGCCAGCGGACGGGCGACGGCGGACAATCTTGCGGCCCAGATGGCGATGATCATGTTCGCCGCCCGTGCGCCGGACGTTGCGATGCTGAAGAAGATTTATGCGGTGCTCGACCGCAATGCCGGAGCTGCTGCCGCCGCCGCCCACTGCGGTGAAAGCGCCATTGGTTTCGAAATCGAAGCCGGGCCTCGCCAATCACGCCATGGCCGAGACCCACCTATCGCAACCTCGAACAGGCTGGTGCGCCGCAGTATGGTGCGGAGGCCATCGCCAGGGCCCAGGCGCTGCAGCAGGAACTCGGCCTCGAACCGATGGCGTCGCCATTTGCCGATGAAGTTGAGCCAGCTCATTCCGCCGCCGGAGTCGAACGCCGGGTGCGCCAGCGGATCCGCATGGCAGACGCACTACACTCCGACGACTACCGACCGGCATGGCATGGTTTGCCCCGACGGTGCGCTTCTATATCGGTAGTGCCGTGCTGAAAACCCGCCGGGCTACGCCTATCCCGAATGGGCCTGAACGCGCTGGGTGCGCATTTCCGGCCTGCATCGACCCACCATATCGGCAGCGGCCAGGACCATTGCCGGAACGATCCTCGATCTGATGACGGACCATCAGGCCCTGGCCAGGGCGAAAGCCGAGTTCGAGGCGGCGCGCCAGGGCCACGGACCCCGCGCCGTGGTGCGACTACGATCCGCCGATCGACTTCCTGGCGGGTATGTGGAAACACCGCGCGGTAGCGAATGGTGGATCCCGGCGACGGCAGCTGACAGGGCGATGGAACGTTCGGACCCCAGCGGTACAACTCGCGTAGCAGTTTCTCCTTGATGGCGCGGTATAGTCATCAGGCGCGCCGGTTCGATGAAGGCCGAGGCGCCGATGATCACGCGCTCTCGTAATAGCTGGCGAGATCGGGGCATCCGCCATGATCGGCAGGCCATTGATGGTGATCTGCCCTGCCCGGCGGCTTGCCGCGCCGCCTCCCAGATCGGCGGTGGAATTGTCCGGCCCGTCGCCCGGATGTCGATGACTTTCCGGAAGCCGTCGAAGTCGTTGGTCTCGATGAGCCTGCGGCTGTCGTCGATGCCGCTGGCGATCGATGTGGCGCTGGCCCGCATCCATCGGCGGATCAGACCGATGCGGAAGCCGAAGGCCTTGGGTCGCGCGCATCGGCGGTAATGGGTGAAAGACGGCACGATGCGGGTCTCGCCTGGTGCTCCCCCACTGCACGACGGCGATGGCGGCGCCCCAGTGGCCTCAGGTTATCCACGGCCTCGACGCTCCCGGATCGCGGAAGGCCAGCGCCAGCCCGTCAAGCTGTAGCTGGAACTCGGCGCGGTCGACGCTGGCGGAGAACTGTCCAGCGCCAGCACAGGTTCGATGGCGACCGGTTGCTGTCCCTGCGCCAGTGCCGGTCCCGCCGCCAGCAGGCCGACAAGTGCTGCGGCCCATCTCACGGCAGGCCCTGCCGAGTTCCGCCATTGTCCGGCATCGCGAGCTTGGCGAAAGTTCCCGTTTCAGCTTGCGGCGGAAGGCTTTGGCAAAATCCGCAAAGTGGCGGTAAACTCGACGAAGGCGTGGGGCCGGAGATCACGTTCTGCGCATACTCCACCGGGCCCGGATCCGGGTCGCCGATGGCGAGGCCATTGATGGTGATGCCACGCGCCAGCGCCAGGGCCCCGGCGGTGACCGGATTGTGCCCGGCGTTGTTGCGGCCATCGCCTGCCACGTCGATCTTCTTTTCAAGCCCGTCGAAGCCGTTGCTCTCGATCTCGTTGACGGCGAAGATGATGGCGTTGCCGATGGCTGTCAGATAGCCGAAGTTGCCGCGCGGCATCGCCCCTGAGGCCGGTGGCGAAGGCTGCGATGTCCTGCTCTGTCGAAAGCACCCGCCGCTGGCAGGGAACGCCGGAAACGGCAAAGCCGCCCCATTGCGTGACCAGAACGGCGACTCCCTCTTGGTGATTGAGGATGGGACTCACCACTTCCGGATCGACGAAGGCCAGCGCCATGCCTTCCTGCCGGTACTCGATGTCATTGACGCAGTCGAGACATCGATGGCCAGCACCAATTCGAGCGAAACCCGCTCCGCCTGAGCCGAGGACGGCAGAATGACCGCGAGCAGCGTGATGCGCGACGCGATGCCGCGTGTCCATAACCATCACCGCCCATATCAGACGACAGAAAGGTGCCCATGCGCAAGATCACGCGAAATCGCCGCCGCCATTGCTCTCACCCTGGGCGCCATCATAGCATCGGCTGGCGGGGTCTTGGCCAGTGACGTTATGGTCATGAACGCCTTTGCCCGGGCTTCAGCCCGCGCCAGTGAAGTCAGGCGCCGCCTATCACCCTGATGAACCATGGCGCGGAAGCCGACCGGCTGCTTTCGCTGTCATCCTCTGCGGCGCGAATGGCCGAGCTGCATGTCACCAAGATGGACGGCGACGTGATGAAGATGGAGGCCGCAGGCATCATCGACCTGCCGCCGAACACCACCGTCGAGATGAAGCCCGGTGGCCTGCATGTGATGCTGGTTGGCCTCACCGCGCCGCTTGAGGGAGGAGTGAAAGCGTCGACCTCGTCCTTCATTTCGAAGGCGGGCGATGTGACGGTCAGTGTCCCGGTCGGCGCGGCTGCCGCCGGTAGCCACGATCACGGACTGATCATCCAGCGGTTGCGGCGGCTCGCGCAAAGTGCCAGTGCTTCATCCTCCGACCTGATGCGCCCGTAGAGCAGCGCCGCATGAGCACGGCGAACAGAACAGCGTACCACCACAGGCCGAAGGCGGCGGGCAGCAGGAAGATCTCGACGGCAGCCACGACGAAGTAGTTCGATTGCCGGAAGTAGCTGTAGGGTCCGCCCTCTGCCGGGGTCTCACCCGCACCAGGATGATGCGGGTTGTCCACCGGCTGCCCAGTGCGGCGATGATCCATCCGCGCGCCGCCTCCAGCACGAGATAGGCGAATATCCATGGCCAGCTCACTCAGCCTGAAGGCAGATACCACAAGCCCGCCAGCCAGACGGCATGCAGCCCGATAAACGGGTGATAGTAGCCGGAGGAAATCTCCGAAGCCGCCACGGTCGATCAACGCTTGGCCGTATTGCGATGGGCGATGTGAATCTCGACAAGCCGCTTCAGCGCTGTGAGCGAGAGAGGATGATGATGTTTGTCCACATGCGGCCACTCTAGCGCATCGGGCGAACAAGTGGAATC
>JADJQM010000006.1 GCA_016712715.1 Rhodospirillaceae bacterium | reverse complement strand
ACTTCGATTCTATCTGTCATGGACTGGCCTCCTGTTTCGTCTCCTCCCCCTCGGCGTCTGCCGGGGTTCAGGTCGGCGCGTCACTGCGCCGCCCTTTTTTTATTCGATTCCGACCGTTAACAGGAGTCAATTGAAATGACGGCTATTGCGTATAGAAGTTCCTGATGGGTGCCCCTGGTCAATTTGAGTTACCGATGAAGCCGCCGATGCGCGAGCTGGATGTCGGGATGGTCACGCAACAGCCCACGCTGACGGGGGCCATCATGTTGTGTGTCCATATCTCCGGCCTGGATGATCGCGATCTGGCGAAGGCACTGGCTATTGATCCTGCGCAGTGGAGCCGCATCAAATCCGGGCAGGCGCACTTCCCCCAGGAGCGCATGAACCGGTTGATGGACATCTGCGGCAATGAAGCGCCGCTGATCTGGCTGGCCTCGCGCCGTGGCTACGATCTGCAGGCGAAGCTGTCGCTGATGGAGCAGAAGCTCGCGACGGAACGTCACCGTGCCGACAAGCTGGAAGAGCAGAACAAGCTGCTGCGCGAATTGGTCACGGGCCGCGGCATCGCATGAGATCAGTGCCTCCCCGCATCCTGGCCACCCAACACGTCGCCGTTCATGATGGCATCCGCTTGACTCTGGTGGTGCTCGATCGGCCTCCCGTGGCTGTGGTGTCCGACGTTGAATCGATCATGAACGGCTGGTGGTATCGCGCTGGCGGCTATCCGATCGGGCGCATCTTCGGAACCTTAATTGCCGCCTGATCCGTGACGGACAAAAATAAAAATTCAGGGGAGGGCGGTGGCCAGCAGCATCGGGTCGATGTGCCGGCCTTGTTGGATGCGGTCGATATCGTCCGCGTAATCGAAGCCTACGTGCCGCTGAAAAAGTCCGGCGCCGAATTCGAGGCCTGCTGTCCGTTCCACACCGAAAGTACGGCGTCATTCAAGGTCAATCCGAAAAAGCAGTTCTACAACTGCTTCGGCTGCGGTGCGAATGGCAACGCGATCACCTTTCTGAGGGACTATCGCGGCATTGGTTTCCTCGATGCCTGCCGCGAGCTGGGCGCCGATATTCCAGAGACCGGTGCGCCGGGTCCGATCACGCCTCCCGAGGCGGTCCGTCGCCAATCCGTGAGGGAAAAGAAGCCGGACCCGGTATGGGTGCCATTGCTCACCGCGCCGGCCGATGCGCCGGAGCCGCCGAAGGCACACGTCAAGCGCGGCCTGCCGGAAATGCTCTGGTGTTACCGCGATGCGGCCGGCCTGGTGTTGGGCTATGTGTATCGCTTCCGCACCAGCGATGGCGGCAAGGACACGATACCGCTCTCCTGGGCGCGCTGTGAGGACACCGGCGTCGAGGAGTGGCACTGGATTTCGTTCGGCAAGCCGCGTCCGCTGTATGGCCTCGATCGCCTGGCCGCGCGGCCGGATGCGACGGTGTTGCTGGTCGAGGGCGAGAAATGCGCCGACGCGGCGCAGCTCCAGTTTCCCGACCTGGTGGTGGTGAGTTGGCCGGGTGGCTGCAATGCTGAGGGTAAGGCGGATTGGACGCCGCTGGCCGGCCGCAAGGTGATTACCTGGGCGGACTGCGATGCGAAGCGGGTGCCGCTGACGAAGGAAGAGATCGAGGCAATCATTGACGATGGCCGCCTGGCACAAATGCCGCCCGGGCGGGAGCGGGTTGCTCTCGTCAAGGCGCTGAGGGAACAACGCAAGCAGGCGCTGAGCGAGGCACAGGCATTGAAGCCGATCCTGCCGGAGTCCGACCAGCCAGGCACCAAGGCGATGCGCGCGATTCACCGGCATCTGCACGCGCTTGCAGCGCGGTGCTGGTCGGTAGCGATCCCGGCGCCGGGTGAGAAGCCGAACGGCTGGGATGTCGCCGATGCGATCGATGAAGGCCTTGTTGGCGCAGCCTTGGTGGAGTACATGCGGGCGCGTACGTCGGCTGTGCCCGCGCCTGGTGCGGTCGATCCGACCGAACCGCCGCCGGAATCGGCTTCTACCCCTTCCGGGGCTGGCGCGGGCCAGGGGTTGCCGCCGGAGCCGCCACCGGACGATGAGGACTATGGTGAGTTTGGCCCGCACGGCTGGCGACGGCTGCTGCTGCGCCGCGACGGCAAGCTGGTGGATTGCCGCGAAAACGTCTATCTGATGCTCAAGTACCACCCGGCGTGGTCGGGGGTGCTGTGGGCCGACGAATTTGCCAAGAAGATCGTGATGCGCAAGCCGCCGCCGTGGCACACGGGAAAGGGGTTCGAGTCGGGCACGGTGTGGGATGCCGATGATGCCCTGCGCCTCGGCTTGTGGTTGGCGCATACGGAACGCATGATCGTTAAGAATGTCCAGAACCTCTCCCTGAGCGTGGGCTGGGCGGCCAATGAGAACCGCTGCCACCCGGTGCGCGAATACCTCGATGGCCTGGTATGGGATGGCACGTCACGTATCGACAAGTGGCTGACCGATTTCATGGGCGTCAAGGAATCCGAATACAGCCGCCTGGTCGGCCGCTTCTTCCTGATTGGCCTGGTGGCGCGAATCTACCGACCTGGCTGTCAGATGCGCTTCATGCCGATCTTCGAGGGCCGCCAGTATCGCGGCAAGTCGTCTGCATTTCGCGTACTCGGCGGCAAGTGGTATGGCGACTCGACGCTCAACCTGCACAACAAGGATAGCTACCAGCTCATTCAGGGGGTGTGGGTCTATGAGATCGCGGAGCTGGATTCGTTCAGCCGCGCTGATTCGACCATGGTCAAGGCCTTCATCTCAAGCCAGGTGGATCGCTTTCGGGCGCCCTATGCGGCAGCGCCCGAAGACCACCCGCGCAGTGTCGGCTTCGGCGGATCGACCAATGAGGGCGAGTATTTCAAGGATGAGACCGGCAACACTCGCTATTGGCCACTGCGCTGCGAGGAGGGTTGATTCGATAAACATCGATGGTCTTTCCGGTGTGCGTGATCAGTTGTTTGCCGAGGCGGTGAATCTCTTCCGAGCGGTGAGCGCTGGCACCCCTTGGCCGAAGAGCAGCAGGACCTGTTCGAGCCGGAACAGGCCGAACGCGAGGTAGTTGATCCGTGGTACGAGCGTGTGGTGATCTACCTGGGCGGCACTTCGGTCAGCCGCGTCACGGCGCTGGAATTGCTGACCGATTGCCTCAAGATCGAAGTCGGCAAGATCGGCCGCGCCAAGGCCGAATCGATGGCGATCAGCAAGATCATGCGGCGCCAGGGATGGAAGAAGGAACGGGAGACCTCGGGCAATCGCCTGTGGTACTACGAGCGGCCGCCGAAGAAGGATTCAGCACCGTCGGCCAGCGCAGCAGGTTCATCGGCGGAGGTGCCTGATGTGCCGTTTTAACCAGGGATCGGTGATTCCGTCCAACCTCAAGGTTGGACGGCCCGGAAAAGGTTGGACGGCGCAAACCCGCATGGATAGGGCATCCGTCCAACCTCCTAACCTCGTCCAACCTCCCGGCGCGTGCGTACATGAGCGGGTGCGCACACATACGCGCACGCGCGTGCAGCTATGCACATTTAGGTTAGACAAGGTTAGGAGGTTAGACAGAGCTAGGCAGGACAAGGCTTTCCGCCGTCTAACCTCGCGTCCAACCTTTTTGGAGGTTGGGCGGTGATCGAACAAATGCGCCTCGACTTCCCGGCGGCGGCAAAGGCCGAGGGGTGGTCGGTTGAGGAACAGGCCGACATCGGCCTGGCCATCAAAGCCGCGATCGCGGCCGGTGATGCCGAGGCGCTGGCGTATTGGGCCAAGCGCATCGCCGACGGGGCAGCCCAGTGGCGTGCCTGGTGCGAGCGCGTGCGTGAGGCAGAAGCGAACATCAAGGCGGCACGAAAGGAATCGGCATGAGCAACGTCATCAGCATCCGCAACAACTTCCCCAAGGTGGCAGCGCAATTGGATCGGCTGGGCAAGGAAGTGGGCAACAAGGCTCTGGTGCGCGCGCTCAACGATACCGTGAGGCAGGGCAGCACGGCTATGGCGCGACAGATCAGCAAGGAATTCAGGGTGAAGGTTGCCGATGCAAAGGCCCGGCTAGATGTCGATTACGCAAAGGTAAAGGGGGGTGGGGTGAAGTTCTTCGCCAGGCTGTTGGCCACGCGCCCGGGTGGTTTGCACAACAACGACTGGCGCGGCATG
>JADJQM010000005.1 GCA_016712715.1 Rhodospirillaceae bacterium | reverse complement strand
AGAGATTGTCGGCGATGTCGCGGGCCAGATCGGCGGCAGGACGTCGCTGCCTTCAAACGGCTTTCGCCCATGCGCGCAACGTCGACGAAATCCTGCGCAAGCGCAATCGTCCGCCGGGCATGCCCCTCGATGCGGTTGCTGACATTACTGTCCTTGATCGAGTCGTCAGCAACGCAATGATGGCCGATTGTGGAGAACGCATGTCGTGTGACAGAAGCTTCAGCGCTTCCTCGTGGTCGCTTTCCGCCTGTGCCAGGGCGCTGATATCCGCCAGATAGTGGATCTGGCCGACCAGTTTGCCGTCGTCGCTGACAACCGGGGCGCTGCGCATGACGAAATGGCTGCCACCCGGCGAAACGAACCGGACAAAGCCCTGATCGCCGGGTTGTGATGCGTTGCCGTGCGTTTTCAGATATTCGTCCACGCTGCGCCGGTGGGCCGGTGCCACGATGCGGTCGAGCAATATGGTGAAAGCGGCGTGCCTTCAGATCGGGGCCGAGATATTCCTCGATCCTGCTGATTGGCCATCGTCACTGTTGTAGCCGTGTCGGTCACGAACATCGGATCGGGCAGATGTTCCAGCGAGGGTCGAAACAAAGCGGCGCAGGTCGCGAGATGGTCGATCGCGCTTCCCACACGCCGCGCTCTGGCGGCCGACAAGATCGCTACCGCGATCAGGGGCCCGGTGCCAGCGGCACGATATCGCCTTCGCGTTCAAGCTCGCCCAATTCATGCTGCATGAACGCGCTCATCGCCTGCAGGCGGCGCCAGCCCCAGAGCGGGTAAACCAGAATGATGCCGATCAGTGCAGCGCTCGGGGGGAACCAGATGCTGGCGGCCAGCGCCGCAGAGCTGGCAGCAAGGACGAGCACGAACAGCCCCAGCGATACCGCCAGCGCCGTGCGCGGTTGCCAGCGCAGAAAGCCCGGCAGCAGCACCTTACGTGGGCAGCGGCGGCAACGCGACCTGCCAGTTTGCCGCCGGTGTAATGAAATCATCTCTTCGCAACGCCGCAATCATGTTCGCCATGATCTCGGTTCCGGAAACGACGCCGCCGTCGCTGAAGGGGCCGGGATAATTCGCCCATGCCCGCGGCGGGTGGCATCGATGACGATGTCGCGGCCTTTAATCAGCTGTGCGGGAATGTTGCCGTCCAGCGCATCGGCAAAGGAAATTTCCGAAAAGCTGTCGCGCGCGGCATAGGGGAGGACCAGATCCTGGCCGCAACGATCCAGCCGCCGGAAGGCGGGGGAGGGCGCGCCGCCATTGCGATAAACCAGCTCCGCCACATGCGGCAGCTTTTTCACCGCTGCCATCCAAGCACAGAATTGACCCATCGCGATGCCGTCATTATCAAACGTCACATTGACGTGGCCCGCACCCTTTGCAGCCGCGTCAAGCAGGGGCAAAGGGCGTTCGGCTATCGACAATCTGCCGTCGCTGCCCGGGCTGTGAAAGTTCAGGGGGCGAAAGGCATTGCCCGACGCGCTTCATCGCCGTGGCCAGTTGTGCATCGCCATCGCCATGCGCCCGCTTCGCTGAGCAGAACGTCCAGCAGGATGCTGCGCGGTTGTGCCGCCGACAGCTTTTCGATCAATCGGGCATGGACATTTCTGTCCCCACGGCCATTTGCCGAGTCTTGCCAGGCTGGGTTCGTCGATATTGACCAGCAATATGCGGTCATCAGGGGCAGGTCGGGAAAGCGACGACAACTGGTCGTACACCAGATTGTCGAACGCCCGAGTTCCACGCCAATGCGTCGCAAAGATTACGGCGAATGTGCTGACCAGCGCGATCGGGCACCATTCGATCAGCAGTCGGCGACGAAGGCTCATGCGCCATCCTTGGATCGGGATTGCGACAAATCAGTTCGAAGCGACGATGATCTTCTCAAAGGGCGTCCAGTTGGTGCTGGTTTCGCCATCCGCATATTGGATGGCGCCGACACGCCAGTAATAGTCGCCATCGGGCAGTTCCGGACAGGATAATCTGCTGCGCAGACGGCCCGCCTCGTCGACAAAGGCGGTGCCGTCGGTATTCCCCCTGAACAGCTGGAAATTATAGCGGATGATACCTCGTCCCTGACCACCCCATTTGAAAACCCAACCGTCATCAGCCGCGCCAGCCGAGCCGCTGATCGAATTCAGACGCCGCTTGAACGTGTAGGTTGCGGGCAGGCCCTCAATGCCGTTGGCCGAGATTGCCCGCGCGCGGAAGAAGTAGTTGCCATCCTCCAGATTGCCGAAGTCCGCAGCTTCGCCGGATATGATCTGATCGGCGACCTGATCCTCGAAACTGGGATCCCTGGCAATGCTGGCACGAATGGCCGACTTTTGCGCGGGAAGGGCAAAACGGACATCGACGCCATTTGCAGCTTGCCTGCCCCGTTGTTCAAGCGGCGGCGGCATCACTTCTGCGATGGCGGAGCCATCGGCGTTCACCGCAAGGCCATTGCCCGCAGGCAGTGCCAATTCCCGCCATTTTTGACGCCGATTGCCAATGCGCCTTCGTCAACCTCGGCGAAATCGCGCTTGGCGGTATCGTCGAACCGCGTCTGGAAATCGGTTCCGCGCACCGCCGAAACGGCCTTTGGTGTGCGCACCTGATAGCGGTCATTTGCCGATTTGAGCGGGGGCGACCTTCGACCTGGCGCTGCCGCGATCAACTTGGAAATCATAATCGAGCGCAGATTCGAGGATATAGCGACGCAGCCGGACGATCTTCAGATCGGTGTTCGAGGGCATGGAAATGCGCGACCCATCTTCAAGCAGCAGACGCGAATGACCCGCCTGCGGTTTTCAGTGCCTGACCTTCCGCAAGCGCCTGCCCCGACGCAGCCGGTCTGGCCGTGCCCTGGACGAGTGCGGTGACCTGCCCCTTCACCGACGACAGACGCGCGGTGGACGGCTGGAACTTCAGCAGCGTTCTTGGCAGTTTCAATATCGTTCCGACCGGAATCATCCGTGGATCGGCGATCCGGTTCTGCTTCTGCACAATCCTGTAGTCGCCGGTGCGGAGCATATATTTCTCCGCAAGGCCGATCAGCGTATCTCCGCGAACCACCTTATAGGTGATTGTATCGTCGGCCGATGCGGGTGCGCACAAGGCCATCGCGAGCGACAGGGCTGCGATGGACGATGCCGGATACTTCATGGCCTTACCTTTTTCTCGATAGTCTCCAGACGGTATCCGTAGCCGAATACCGTGAAAGATAAAAACCCGTTTTTCGGGTTTGAGATCAACTTGGCGCGGACACGCGAATATGCGTGTCCAGCGTGCGGGTGGCCAGACGGCCGTCGTCCGCGAGATCGTTTCATGATATAGTTGCGCGAAAATGCGATCGGTTGCGGAAGAACATGTCGGCCAGTTCGATTCCTTGACTGGCCGTCAGCGCCTCGACCTTGCCTTCGATCGTTACCGTCTGGTCGATGCGGTCGAATTCATATTTCCCATATACCGCCTTGCTTTCAAACGCGCCGCTGCCGGCACTGCGGCGCAGGAGCGCATTGATCCGCGCCGTAATCACCGTCGGATCCTCCGGGCTTGGTGATATAGTCATCCGCGCCTGCGTTCAACGCGTCGCTAATGTCTTTCTTGGCTGTGCGGTTGGTCAGCATGATTACCGGCGGCTTTTCCTGCAACGATGTCTGCATCCAGCCAAGTGTTGCCAGGCCGTCCTTCTTGGGCATCGTCCAGTCCATGATCACCAGATCATAGGTTTCCCTGACCAGAGCTTGCGACAAGCCCGCACCGTCTGAAAAGGTGGAGGCAATATGCCCCATATCTTCAACGATATTCTTGAGGAAATTCACGACGTCCGATTCATCGTCGGCAATTGCAATACGCATATTAGCTACCCATCTACCCTCGATGGAACGTCATATTATCCAGTTAAAGCAGGCCCATCGCCCTATGCATGCCAAATAATGCCGATTTACAAGTTGCGCTACAGTCGCGGCCAATTAGTTACTACCTTTTACATCGCTTAACCGGCGTTTATATCCGAATGGAGTCAAGGGCAAGGGGGTGTAAAATGGGGAAATGGCTGGGGTGGCGGGATTCGAACCTGCGAATGCCGGTACCAAAAACCGGTGCCTTACCGCCTGGCGACACCCCAGCAGAGCCAAGCCGGACCGGCTCGGGAGAGCGGCCTTATAGCGTTCAAAAACCGCTTGGCAACATGTGCAATGGCTTAATCGATACGATCGACCCAACCATGGATATCGGGCGCGGTGCCACGCTGGATGTCGACCAGTTTCGCGCGCAGTTTCTGTGTCAGTTGGCCGGGCCCGCCGCTGCCGATGGTAAAAGCTGCCCGCGCGCCATGAACACTACCGACCGGGGTTACAACCGCCGCCGTTCCGCAGGCAAAGCTTTCAACAAGCGCGCCGCTTTCCGCATCGGCGCCATTGATCGATGGCGTAATTCTCCTCGCGTACGGTCAGGCCTTCCTCTCGCGCCAGCTGGATGAGCGATGCGCGTAATTCCAGCCAATATGGTTCCGCCGGTCGGCGAAGTGATGATACTGCCATCGTCAAACACGAAGAACATGTTCATTCCGCCCAGTTCTTCCGCAGCGATGCTCCACGGCGGCATCGAGGAAAACCACCTGAGGTCCCGGCCCTGGGCGATGGCCTCCTGCTGCGCGATCAGGCTGGCGGCATGGTGCCGCCGCATTTGCCACACCGGTGCCGCCGGGAGCTAACCCTTGTATAGGTTTCCGAAATCCAGATCCTGATCGCCGGTGCGCCGCTCTTGAAATAGTTGCCCGCTGCCGAACAGATGACCATGAACAGATATTCCGACGACGGCTTGACCCCAAGGAAGACCTCGCTGGCGATCATGAAGGGGCGGATATAGATCGAACCGCCTTCGACAGGGGGGAACCACGCCCTGTCCGCCCCGATCAGCGCCTTGATCGAACCGATGAACAGGCTTTCGGGCAGTTCCGGGCATGGCAAGGCGCCGTGCGGACTGGTTGAGGCGGCAGGCGTTCGCGTCAGGCCGGAACAGCGCCATCGATCCATCAGCAAGGCGATAGGCGCGAGGCCTTCGAATATCTCTTGCGCATAGTGCAGCGGCGGTTGCCGGATCGAGCGTCAGTGGGCCGCGCGGGCCGAGCGTCGCGCTGTGCCAGCCCTGGCCTTCACTATATTTGATCGTGACCATATGGTCGGTGAATATTTTCCGAAGCCCGGATCGGCAATCAGCCCGGCGCATCGTCCGCAACCGGCGACGGATGCGGCAGGCGTTCGGTGTCGGAAAGGCGGAGCTGGGACATGCAGGATCAATTTGAAATAAAATTACGAAGATGCACTGTTCAGGAAATGCTTGCACTTAGTTTTGGAGCTGCGTCAAGATACGTCAATATGGCTGTCCCATCTTCTCCCCCGGTCGAGGAACATTCTCGCCAGCGGCATCGCCGCTTTTCCTGCGAGGATGAGGTCAGGCGCGGCGTCGAGATTGCTGTATTTCGGCTATACGCGCATGACGCGATCGGTCGACGAACTGCTGGTCGAACATGGCTTTGGCCGTGCGCATCACCGCGCGCTCTATTTCATCGCCCGCCAGCCCGGCCTGCCGGTGAGCGCGTTTATGCAGGATCCTGTCGATCGCAAACAGTCGCTGGGGCGTGTGCTCAACGACCTGTCCGCCAGGGGGCTGGTTGAAACCCGCGCGGGGGCAGGACGGGCGGCAAAGCTGTTGCGCCTGACCGAGGCGGGTGCCGCGTTCGAGGCGCAGTTGTTCGATGCCCTGCGCCGGTCTGTCGGCGGCCTATGCCGCGGCCGGGCGAGATCGGTGACAGGTTTCTGGCGTGTGCTCGAAGGTTTGATTCCCGAGGATGAACGGCAGATGGTGATGGCGCTGCAAAGGCGGGGGCGCTGATGGATCCGCGTATCGAGCGACTGGAAGCGGTGATCCGCGCGCAGGGATGCCGATCCGGCGTCGGCTATGTCGCCTCGCTCTTTGCCAGGGGACCGCCAAGATCGCACAGAAGGTTGGTGAAGAGGCGACCGAAACGATCATAGCCGCGCTGGCGGAAGGAAAGGACAAGCTGACCGGCGAGGCGGCCGACCTGCTGTTCCATCTGGCTATATTGCTCGCCAATGCGGGGCTGGGGCTTGACGATGTGCTGAACGAACTGGAGCGCCGTGAGGGGATTTCAGGCATCGACGAAAAAGCCAGCAGGAAAGGATGATCCATGCCCGTTGACGCCACGCTGCCTTATGACGACCCGAATATCTTCGCGAAAAAATATTGCGGCGGGAAATTCCGAACCGCAGTTTACGAGATTTCAGAATGGGCGCTCGCCTTTCACGACATCAACCCGCAGGCGCCGATCCACATTCTTGTCATTCCCCAGGGCGCCTATGTCGGCTGGGACGATTTCAGCGCCCATGGCAGCAAGCCGAGATTGCCAGTTTCATCCGCGCGGTTGGCCATGTCGCACGCGAACGGGTCTGGTGGCGCCGGATATCGCCTTCTCGCCAATGCCGGGATAAACAGCCATCAGGAAGTGCCGCATTTGCATGTGCACCTTTTCGGTGGAAAAGCTTTGGGGCCGATGCTGGTGCGCTGAAATTTTGTTGCGCTCGACAGATTAGCCTCTAGGTTCGCCCCCAGATATAAATTTGGGGAGAATCTGATGCTATTCGACCGGGTCAAGCCGCTGGATGCCATATTGGCAACCGCGGAGAAAAAGTCCCTCCACCGATCCCTTGGCGCATTCCAGCTGACGTGCTCGGCATCGGGGCATCATCGGGACCGGTATTTTCGTTCTGACCGCCGAAGCCGCGCAAAGGCCGGGCCGGGCATGATGATAAGCTTTGTCATCGCCGGGCTCGTCTGCGCCTTTGCCGCATTGTGCTACGCCGAAATGGCGTCGATGGTGCCGGTTTCGGGCTCCGCCTACACCTATAGCTATGCCGTGATGGGCGAACTGATCGCCTGGATGGTCGGCTGGGCGCTGATCCTCGAATATGCGGTCGCGGCCGGCGCGGTGTCGGTCGGCTGGTCCGGCTATGTCGTCGGCCTTGTCGAAAACGCCTTTTCGATAGACATACCCGATACATGGTGCTGGGGCCCTTCGATGGCGGGCTGGTGAACCTTCCGGCGATGTTCATTGCCGGGGTCGTGACCTGGCTGCTGGTCATCGGCGCCAGGGAAAGCGCCACGGTAAATGCGATACTGGTGACGATCAAAGTGGCCGCGTTGACTGTTTTATCGTGCTTGCCGTTCGGTGATGAACATGGAACAGTTCGAACCCCTCGCCGCTCGGCTTTGGCGGGATCGGTGCGGCTGCCGCCTCGATCTTCTTTGCCTATGTCGGCTTCGATGCGGTTTCGACCGCGGCCGAGAAACCAGAACCCGCAGCGCAACATGCCGATCGGGCTGATCGGATCGCTGGCGATCTGCACCATCTTCTACCTTCTGGTCGCCGCTGGTGTAATCGGCGCGCGCCGGGGTCAGCTCGCAACCGGTCATGGATGCCGCAGGCGTCATCAGGCTTGAACCGGGCAGCCCGTGAACTGGCCGCGCAATGCGCCGCCGTGCGGCGAAGGCATGAAGGATGTGGTCTGCTCCAAGGAAGCGCTGGCCTTCACGCTGCGTGAAATCGGCTGGCCGCAGATCGGCAACCTGATCGGGCTGGCCGCCGGACTGGCGCTGCCTTCCGTCATTCTGATGATGATGTTCAGCCAGACCCGCATCTTCTTCGTGATGAGCCGCGATGGCCTTTTGCCCGAAGCCTTTTCGCGCATCCGCGAAGTTCAACACGCCGCATGTGATCCCATCCTGACCGGCATATTCGTGGCCCTGTTCGCCGCCTTCTTCCCGTGGGGCGGTTGGCGAACATCTCCAGTCAGGAACGCTGTTCGCCTTTGCCGCGGTATCGATCGCGGTGATGGTCATCCGCCGCACCGATCCGGGCCGCCACCGTCCGTTCCGCACCGGCGCTGATGTTTACAGCACCAGTTGCGATCGCGGGCTGCCTGTACCTGTTCTACAAGCTCGACGTGAAGAGCCGGATCCTGTTCCTGATCTGGGCCGCCATCGGGCTGGTGGTCTATTTCGTCTATAGCCGCAGCCGCAGCCATGTCGGCAGGGGCCATATCGAAAGGTGCACGAGGATGATGCCGACGCGCCGCCGGCCTCGGTGCCGCCGATCAACTGAGCGGGAAAGCGACAACAGGAAAGGGAGGCTTCGGCCTCCCCTTTTCATTGGACGGAACGTGCCGGGTAGTTCCCGGCCGGGTAAACAAGCGGCCGCGCTCGCCGAAAAGGATCAGGGACAGCGCCGCCGGGCTGCCAGATCAGGAAGCCGGGGGCAACCGGGAGTAACCGCGCCGTTGAACTGCTGACCGATCAGCGCCGATCGCGCGCGGCAGATGGTGCGGACGAAATTCTGGAATGACGATGCGGATCCGCAATCGCCCCGAAGGGCTGCATCGCGATCGACGAACAGTTCGAACCGACAAAGCCGATCATCGCCATGTTGAACGTGATCAGGCCCAGAAACAGCGGCAGCGATCCCGGCGCAAAATGTGCCGCCAGCGCCTGGGCGATTGCCAGCGTGATGAAAGCGAACAATGCGGTCTGCGACACACGGCGCGCGCCGGAACGCTCGACAATGCGCGAATTTGTGAAATTGGCACAGGCGATGCCAAAGGCGATGATGGCAAAGCCGATCGGGAAGAAATCGGGGGCCGAAAAGGTCTTGTCGAAAATCTGCTGCGAGCTGTTGAGATAGCCGAACAGCGCCCCTTGCGAGGTTCCGCCGGCCAGCATGTAGCAATTTGCCGAACGGTTGGTGATAACCTGCTTCCAAGCCGCAGCGAGCGCGCGCGGTTCGATCGGCGTTGTATTTTCCGGAGCAAGCGTTTCCGGCAGGCGCAAGGCGACCCAGCTGAGCACAAGCACGGCCATGATTGCAAAAAGGTCAAAGATCGAACGCCAGCCTGCAAACAGCAATACGGCCGAACCGACCAGCGGAGCGACAATCGGCAGCGCCATGAAAACCAGAAAGATGGTCGACATCCGCCGCGCCATGGCATCGCCTTCAAACTGGTCGCGGATGATCGAGGTGACGAGCACGCCCAACGCCGCGCCGCACAGCCCCTGTGCCACCCGCATCGCGATCAGCATCTCGAAACTGGTCGCAAAGCTGCACGCCAGCGCACACAGGATATAGCCGCCAATGGCACCCAGCAGGATCGGCCTCCGCCCGAACCGGTCTGACAGGGGCCCATGCACAAGCGATCCCGCGCCCATGCCGAAGAGATAGGCGGCGATGACATATTGGATACGGTTGGCGTCGGTCACGCCCAGGCCAGCCGCCATGCGCGGGAAGGCGGGCAGCATGGCATCAATGGCCAGCGCATTGAGGGCCATGATCGAGGCCATCATCACGGTCAGTTCGCGGTCGCCAAGCAGTTTCGGTTTTGGGGAAAGGGTCATGGCGTGCTTATGCGCAAGCATCCATGCGAAGAGCCAGTCCGTTTTCGGGTCGAGCCCGGCATTCGGAATGCGACAGCCTGCCGCGCCCACGATTGCAATGTTTGCCCGACACGCGCAAAAACGCAGGCATGACCGACGGGTGCGCACGATCCGCAAGATCATCCATGTCGATATGGATGCCTTTTGTCCGTCGGTCGAACAGCGCGACAATCCCGACGCGCGGCCGGCCGGTTGCCGTCGGCGGATCATCGAAACAGCGTGGTCGCGGCCGCCAGCTATAGAGGCGCGGGCGTTTGGCGTCAGATCGGCGATGCCATCGGTCACCGCGCAGCGCCGTTGCCCCGATCTGGTCTTCGTCAAGCCGCGCTTTGAAGTATATCGTTCAGTCGCATCAGATACAGGACGTGTTTCGCGCCACACGACCTGATCGACCGCTGGCGCTCGACGAAGCCTATCTTGACGTCACCGCAGACAAGCGGGTATCGGATCGGCGGTGAAGATCGCCAAGGCGATCCGCGCGGCGATCCGCGAAGAGACCGGACTGACGGCGAGTGCCGGGGTGAGCTACAACAAATTCATCGCCAAGCTGGCGAGCGACCAGAACAAGCCCGACGGCCTGTGCGTCATCCTGCCCGAACAGGGGGAGGCCTTCGTCGCGACCTTGCCGGTGCGCCGTTTCCACGGTGTCGGGCCAC
>JADJQM010000004.1 GCA_016712715.1 Rhodospirillaceae bacterium | reverse complement strand
CGTGTCACGACACCGGTGAAGACCACGGTCTTGTTCTGGTCGAAGGGGGCGAATGAATGATGCGCATGCAGGGGCGCGGCAATCGCGAATACCGCCAGCAGCAACAGATTCTTTCTGGTGTTCATGATTACTGGTTCCTGCGTCGCGGGAGCATCATCGAAGTTGAACATCTCTTCCTCTTTCTCCCGATCCGGATTGCGCATGCCCTGCTCGAAGTATTTCTCCCACATCATCGCCCAGGGGCGCCCGTAGATATCCGGCACCTCGTACTCGATGACATGCCCGGGGGCGGTTGGCTGTGCCTTGCCGTGCTGCGGCAGGATGGTCGGCACGCATTCGATGAAGGCATAGGGGTTGCCCTCTTCCACGCCACCCATGCGATTGAGGTTGCGGACAATGCGGATCGGCTCAACCAGGGCTTCCGGATCGTAAAGGACGGCCTCGTGATTGATGGCGGTGACATTGCCCCCGGCGTCGCGCACCGGCGTATAGATCTCGACGGTCTGCAGCTTGTTCGAGAATTCGAACTTGCCGTGCACCATCCAGCCCTGGATGTTGGAAGTCCAGGTGATCAGCACGTCCTTGTCCCAGAAGCCGATGGTCTCGCCGTACCAAAGGCGGGGCACGTCGGCACCGAGGCGCGGCACGGCGCCATCCATGCGGAACCTGCGCCCACATGATGTTAGTGATGAAATTGCGCGCCACGCCGGTGGAGATGTTCACCAGCTGCGGCGTGACGATGAACACATGCGGGTTGATCTGCGGCTGCAGGGCCACCGGATCGAACCGGCGCATGAAACCTTCCGGCCAGCAATATTGTGAAGGCCAGTGCGAGGCCGCACTGACGGCCTCGTGATACAGGCTCTGCACCATGCGCCGCTGATACTGGGGCGTCAGCAGCGACATGACGGTGGAGGTCTGCATGACCCTCATGCTCTGCGTACCAGTCGTTCGAGGCACGGAAATCAATGCCGTAGCGGCCCGTCAGCTCGCCCGGCACAGTCTGGTAGGTGTGCTTCGTCGGGCCGCCGCGGGACTTGGTTTCAGCGAGCAGTGCTTCGTAGTGCGCCTGCGCCGTCTTGAAGGCATACGGACTCACCATCGATTCGCGCGGATAGTCGCGCTCGCAGAAGCCCCACGGCCCCTTGAGGGGGTCCTCGGTGAACGCCACGCCATTGGCGCCACGCTGCGACTCCAGTCCGTAGGGGCTGTTGCAGCGGAAATAGCGCGGATCGGTGTAGTACTTGCTGTCCTGGTAGAAATCCTTGGTGGTGAACATGTCCACCGGCAGCGGCGTCACGCCGGCTGGGGCCGCGCCATCCCTGGCGGAAGCGATGATGGTTACGCCGGGTGCAGAGGGCCCCCCTGCGGCGCCTGGCCGAGGAGGCTGCCCGGGAACCGGAGGCGGACCACCGCCACCACCGACGCCAAACTGGCCACCGGCGCGCTGGCCTACCGGGCCTACGGTCCACAGGTCGCGCTGCAGGAACGCCTGGATGGCGGGGTCCTGGGAAGTGGGCTGCTTGAACGAAGCCGGCGGCGGCTGCGAGAGATCGACCGGCAGCGGTGCGCCCCGCCCGACGCTCTTGTAGCCCGGATCGACCACCCGCTGGGCAGTCGCCGGCAGGGCAACTGACAGCAATGCAGCTGCCGAAGCCACCCAGGCAAGGTTTTTCGCAATCCGCATACTGATCCCCCTGTCCGCGATCTGATCTGTAGCCTGAAGTGGTTTCGCTGAACCGTGCCTTAAGGCCTGCGTGCGCTGACCATCGAATAGTAGCCGCCACCAGTACGGGCCGCCTCGATATCGACGAAACCGGCCGACTCCAGGAACTCCCTCAGTTCGGGAAGACTGTACTGGCGGCCTTTGGTTCCAATCAGCATCAGCAGCGAGAACGCTGCGGCAGGCAGCGGCCCGCAGCCATCGTCGTCCATCAGGATCTCGTGCAGCAGGATCCGGCCGCCCGGCGGCAATGCATCGAAGGATTTCTTCGCCAGCATGCGGCAGGTCTGGTCCGACCAGTCATGGAAAATGTTGGAGAAGAAATGCGCGTCGTAACCGCCCGGCCAGGGCTGCGTGAACATGTTCAGCGGATGGGTCTTCACCCGCGCTGATACCCCTGCTGCATCGATATACCGCCAGGCCTCGGCACAGATGGTGTCGATCTCGAGCACCGTCGCGGTCAGCTTCGGATGGGCCCTGGCCATTTCGATGGCGAAGATTCCCGAACCCCCGCCGACGTCGAGCACCGACCGCACGCCCCCGAACACGGGCTGCATGGCCACGGCAAGCGAAGCCGCGCGACTGTGCGCATTCATGAACGCGGTGATGATCGCCGCCAGCCCTTCCGGCATCTCGCCGCGTTCCCATTCGGCCGAGGCGGACTTGTAGCCCTCGGCGCGACCGCCGGTCTTCGGGTGACCAGCAGCTGCTCGTGCAGCGGCTGGATCTCCTGAACCGCTTCAGCAGCGGGCCGGCATAGCCGTCGGCCTTCGGGTGCAGCCAGTGCGTTGCTGCAGTGGCGCGCCACCGGCCTTCGCGACGCTCCACGAGACCCAGCGCCGCCAGCATGCCCAGATGGATCTGCAGCCCGGCGCATCGAGCTGCAGCCCGGCGGCGATTTCGGCCGTTGCCTTCGCCCGATCCGTGATCGCGGCGAAGGTGCCCACCTCGTCGGCCACCGATACCACCGGGAAGCGGAACTGTGCCAGCCACAGATCCCAGACGATGCGATCGTCGATGTTTACAGGCAGCGTGCTCATGGTTGATTTCGCGGTGCGTGGTTGGCGGTGCGGTTCATGGGCATCACTTCGGCTGCAGCCGCGGTGCGGTTTCTTTCAGGAACAGCGCCACGATGAAACCGATCCACAGGCCGCTGGCGGCGAGTAAAGCGCCCCCTTCAGGCCATACGCGGGATTGCTGGCGATGTTGCCCGCAATGATCGGGGCCGCGCCGCCGCCGACAAACTCGCCGGCGAAGATCACGAACCCGGCCATCGACGCCAGCATGCCTGGAGGCGCGGCTTCCGCGGCGACCGGACCTGCAAGGGATCGCCAGTGCCGCAAAATTGAACAGCGAGGCGAAGAACAGGAGGACCCACAGCGTGGTGGTGTGTTGTCGGGACCGGCCTGCGTGAAGAAGTACAGGAACACCGCGGCCAGGATGTAGGAAGCCAGCGTGGAAAGCTTGCGCCCGATGAAGTCGGACAGCGCCGGCATGGCGAACTGGCCGATGCAACCGCCGATGCCCACCGCCGAGAACACGTTGCCGGCGGTCACCGGATCGAGCCCCAGGCCTGCCCCGACCGGCGCGGTGAGATAGGCCGTGAGCATCGCCGCAATCACGAAGATGCCGCCCATGGCGCAGATCAGCGTGAGCGGCGCGACCTTGGCATTGCGATGCCCGAACATGCTGAGGAAGGGCGTGCCGCCACCAGCGCCGTGGCCCGTGTAGGCGCGCTTCAGCGGTTCGCGCACCACGTACCACATCACGATGGCCAGGATCACGCCTGGCGCGCCCACGAGCATGAAGACGACGCGCCAGTCATAGCTGTCGAGCAGGCGCGTGGCGATGAGGGGAGCCAGCGCCAGGCCGAACAGCGAAATCATGCACTGGAAGATGCCGTTGTTCATGCCGCGACGTTCCGGCTTCGAAGCTTCGACGGCGACTGCCACGCCGGTGGAAGCGACCGGACCTTCAGCGACACCCATGATGATGCGGAAGATGATCAGGGCCATGACCGACCCGGCCAGGCCGCTGAATGCCGACATCAGTGAAAACACCAGGATGGCCGGCACCAGCACGGCGCGGCGCCCCACCTTGTCTGCCAGGTAACCCATCACGAACGCCGAGATGCCCCAGGCCATGCCCAGGTATCCCGCCAGCCTGCCGCCGTCCTGGGGAGTCAGGCCGAGATCCGCGGCCATCGTCGAATTGGGCGATTGCAGGATGATCGGCAGCACGAACCTGTCGAGGCCCACCAAGGCCGAAGGTGAGGCTCAGCAGCAGGATGATCTTCCACTCGTAGGATGTGTCTGACCCTTCACTCTGACATTGGAGACCCCGCCTTTGTTGTTGGTGTTGACGAACGGACGAACTGCTAACGCTTTCCCCAGAGCCGCTTCGACGCGATGGCCGCGCCTTCGACCAGCGACCTGAGCTTGAGCCAGACGATATCCGGATCCACCGGACCGAAACCCGCAAACGTGCCGAAGCCGCAATCGGTTCCCGCCAGCACGCGCTCGCGACCAACCACATCGGCGAACCGTTCCAGCCGCTCGGCGACCAGTTCAGGATGCTCGACATAGTTGGTGGTGGTGGATAGCACGCCCGGCACCAGGATCTTGTCGTCCGGCACCTGCGATTTCAGATCGCGGAACGCCCGCCATTCGTGTGCGTGGCGCGGGTTGGCGGCCTCGAACAGGATTGCCTGCGGCTTGGCCTTCATCACCACCGGCAGCAGCTTTTCCATCGGCGTCATGCGTATGCGGGCCCTCGTAGTTGCCCAGCACACATGCATGCGCACCCGGTCCGCAGGCACGTTGCACAGCGCGTGGGTTTCAGCACTTCGACATGCCGCGCGGCCAGACCCACGAAATCGTTCTCGGTGCGGTCGCGGTACATGGTGTGGCGGCCCATCGCCATGTCGGGCGCGTCGATCTGTATCAGCAGGCCGGCTTGTGTCAGCCCTTCGTATTCGGCCCGCATGCCCTCTGCCACGGCTTCGAGATAGGCGTCCTGCGTCTTGTAGAAATCATTGGGCTGGAACAGCGCGATGGTGCCGGGTGAAGCCGTGTTGATGAAGGCTTCGGCCGGCTTCGATGCGGCAATGGCTGCCTGCAGGTGGGCGATGTCTTCCTGCATCGGCCCCAGATCCTTCACGCGGATCTCGGCAACACAGCGCGGCCGGCGGTACGTTTCGCGGTGGAGCCCAGTTTCGCCAGCTTTTCCAGCAATCGCGGGTGCTCGACCAGATCCTGCCCGGGCTCGCGCGGGGGTATCGCCATCGAAGCCCGACTAGCCGGTCCTTGATGTGGTGGCGTGGCTGATCTTGCCCATTTCGCCATCACTGACGATATCGACCCCCACCTGCACCTGTTTCGCCACGATGGCCGCGACCGCATCGCCGATCACCTTGCCGGGATCGGCGGCGGCGGCTGGTTGTTCTCGCGGGCGAAGAGCACGTCGGTGACGGCACGCGCGACGGGCTGCCCACATGCGTGGTCAGGATGCGGTCCCTGCTTGTCAGCACTTCAGTGCGCTTCCGAACGGAACGGGTTGTTGTTGTGGTGATCGCCGCCCAGCCAGCGCTTGAGCTCGCTGTGGGCGTTCTTCCGGTTCTCGGAATTGATCCGCTCGGCATCGGGGTGATCGTGGGTGAACTCGCAGATCATGCCGTTCGGATCCTCGGCGTAGACCGAGCGGCAGTAGCCATGCTCGAGCACATACATCTTCGGCTCGGTGAAGCCGGCCGCCTTCAGGCGCTTCTCGATGCCGGCACGGGTCTCGGCATCGACGTTCAGCGCAATGTGGTGGAACGGCGTGGCGGGGAGTCTTCCGGCGCGAACAGATCCGCGTCTTCCTTCTCGGCAAACTGGAAGAACGCCAGGGCGCCACCGTCGCCCAGGCCGAAGAAGCAGTGGCAGTAGGTGCGCTCCTTGCCGAAGAGCTCATCCTTTTCGCACCAGGTGGCCACCAATGGCAGGCCGATGATGTCTTCGTAGAAATGCCGCGTGGCTTCCAGATCCTTGGACGTGTAGGCCGTGTGATGCAGACGCGACGGCAGCTTTGCCGAAATGGCCATGGTGAATCTCCTGCTCCGATGAGCGAAATGCCGATAACCGAATTGTACTTCAGCCGTGTTCCTGGCGGACGATGCGGGCCCCGGCCACCATCGCGGCGAGCTTGCCATCCGCCACCTCGCGAGGCAGGTACTTCATGCCACAGTCCGGCGCGACGATGATGTCCTCGGCGGGCACGAACTCCAACGCGCGGCGGATGCGGGCGGCAACCGTCTCGGGTGTCTCGATCGTCATGTCGGAGAGATCGATGACACCCAGGATGATCTGCTTGCCCTCAAGCCCCTTGAGCACGCTGCAGTCGAGATTCGACTGGGCGGTCTCGATGGAGATCTGGCGGCAGGAACACTTCGAAAGCTCGGTCAGGAAGGAATAGCCCTCCTTGCCGGGACGCGAGTGGATGATGGCTGCATAGCCGAAGCAGATGTGCACGGCCGTCCGGCCGGTGACGCCTTCCAGCGCGGTGTTGAGCGCGGCCAGACCGAACTTGCGGGCCTCTTCGGGACGGGCCTGCATGTAGGGCTCGTCGATCTGCACCACGTCGGCGCCGGCGGCGAACGGGATCGCCTGATCTCTTCGTTGACGGCTTTCGCATAATCCATGGCCGCCTTCTCGCGGCTGCCGCCGTAGAAGTCGATCTGGGCCTGCTGCGCCATGGTGAACGGGCCCGGCACGGTGATCTTGATGTGCCGCTGGGTGTTCGCCGAGAG
>JADJQM010000001.1:1995000-2197433 GCA_016712715.1 Rhodospirillaceae bacterium | reverse complement strand
CGGCAATGCCAAGGAAGCCCTGGGTCGCGGTGCCTCGGCCATGGGCACCAGCACGACGACCGGCGACGGCGGCATGACGCCGGAAGAGCGCGGTCATTCCAACATTCTGGTCTATCAGCTCCTCCCCTCGCGCTATGGCATGAACCCGGACGATCTCCGCAAGGCTGACGCCATTGAAGTCGTGGTGGGCCAGGGCGCCAAGCCCGGCGGCGGCGGCATGCTGCTGGGGCAGAAGATCACCGAGCGCGTGGCCAAGATGCGGAACCTGCCCATCGGCATCGACCAGCGTTCGGCCTGCCGGCATCCCGACTGGACCGGCCCCGACGATCTTGCCATCAAGATCACCGAGCTGCGCGAGATCACCAATTGGGAAAAGCCGATCTATGTGAAGGTCGGTGCCACGCGGCCCTATTACGACACGGCGCTGGCCGTGAAATCCGGTGCCGATGTCGTCGTGCTCGACGGCATGCAAGGCGGCACGGCGGCGACACAGGAAGTCTTCATCGAACATGTCGGCCTGCCCATCCTCGCCGCCATCCGACCGGCGGTGCAGGCATTGCAGGATCTCGACATGCACCGGAAGGTGCAGCTCATTGTTTCTGGTCGCATCCGCAACGGCGCCGACGTGGCGAAGTGCCTGGCCCTTGGTGCCGACGCCGTCGCCATCGGCACGGCGGCGCTGATTGCGCTCGGTGACAATTCGCCGGCGCTGGAAAGCGAATATAAAAAGCTTGGTACCACCGCCGGCGCCTATGACGATTGGCATGAAGGCCGTGACCCGGCCGGTATCACCACGCAGGATCCGGTCCTCGCCTCGCGCCTCGACCCGGTCAAGGCGGGTCATCGCCTGGCCAATTATCTGGCGGTCCTGACCATGGAAACGCAGATCATCGCGCGCGCCTGCGGCAAGAGCCATGTCCACAATCTCGAACCCGACGATCTCGTCGCCCTCACCGTGGAATCCGCGGCGATGGCGGGCGTACCGCTGGCCGGCACCAACTGGATCCCGGGACAGGGGAAGTACTGAGAACGCGCTGGCACATGCGCGGCTGAACAAGAAAACGACACAGGAACTCTGAGGCTTTCAACAAAGGGGAACTAAGCATGGCAACCGACCTCGCCAAGGTCGCGAAAGACCGCAAAATCAAGTATTTCTTGATTTCCTACACCGATCTCTTCGGCGCGCTGCGCGCCAAACTGGTGCCGGCCCAGGCCATCGCGGAAATGCAGAAGAACGGCGCCGGGTTTGCCGGCTTTGCGACCTGGCTCGACATGACGCCGGCGCATCCCGACCTCTTCGCCAAGCCCGATCCCGACAGCCTCATTCAACTTCCCTGGAAGCCGGAGGTGGCCTGGCTTGCCTCCGACCTCTGGATGGACGGCAAGCCGGTAGCGGATTCTCCGCGCAATCTGCTGAAGCGCAAGATCGCCGAAGCGGGCAAGAAGGGTCTCCGCGCCAAGGCCGGTGTCAGGATGCGAGTTCTTCCTGATCACGCCGGACGGCAAGCAGATCGCAGACACGGCCGATACCGCCGACAAGCCCTGCTATGACCAGCTCGCTTTGATGCGCCGCTATGATGTCATCACCGAAATCTGCGACGCGATGCTGACCCTGGGCTGGAAGCCCTATCAGAACGACCATGAAGACGCCAACGGCCAGTTCGAGATGAACTGGGAATATGACGATGTGCTGAAGACAGCCGACCGCCATGTCTTCTTCAAATACATGGCGAAGTCGATCGCCGAGAAGCACGGCCTGCGGGCCACATTCATGCCCAAGCCCTTCAGCAATCTCACCGGCAACGGCGCCCACGCCCATATCTCGTTCTGGGACATGAGCGGCAAGAAGAACCTGTTCAGCGATCCCAAGGGCGAACTGGGCCTCTCCAAGCTCGCCTACCAGGTCCTGGGCGGCATCCAGCACAATGCCGATGCGTTGTGCTCGTTCTTCAACCCGACGGTCAATTCCTATAAGCGCATCAACGCGCCGCGCACCGTGTCGGGTGCGACCTGGGCCCCCAACACCATCACCTGGACCGGCAACAACCGGACTCACATGATTCGCGTGCCGGATGAAGGCCGCTTCGAGCTGCGCCTCGCCGATGGTTCGACCAATCCTTATCTGCTCCAGGCGGGCATCGTGGCCTCCGGCCTCGACGGCATCGACAACAAGCGCGATCCCGGCAAGCGCCTCGACATCAACATGTATACCGAAGGGCATACGGTAAAGGGTGGCCGCAAGCTGCCGCTCAATCTGCTCGACGCGCTGCGTCTCACGGATGCCAGCAAAGTGGTGCGCGAGCAGTTCGGCGATTCCTTCGTCAACGCCTATATCCGCATGAAGACGGAAGAATGGAACAGCTTCACCAAGCACCTCACCGAATGGGAGCGGCATAACACGCTCGATTGCTGAGCCCGTTCTAAGCCGCCCGAAGAGATTCGGGCGGCTTTCTTCTGGGTGTGGATGTTTCCGGTTAGGAAACTTCATTTAAGGCTAGTAAAGTCATAAGCAGCATGTTAAATTTTGATAAATATCGCAGATGACTGGTAGCAGCGTGTTTCGCGTGCTGCCCGTTCTCTGACGAAAGCTCCCTGAAGAGGAGCGCCACGATACCCCGGAACGGGGACGTGATTTGGGAGTGACGCCTCGAACGAGGCGAAGATGGATGAAGCGATCGTTCGAAATCCGATCGCCGTCTCAGGGGAGAGTGATATGGCGAACGACCTTCAGTCGCGCGTAGATTCCATGTTCAATAAAGATCGGCTATGGGCCTGGGCGTTTCGTGATCGCCCTGTGGGCGCTCCTGTTCGTCTACTTCGCGGTCAGCGGCTATATCGAAGACGGCAGCGCCAAGCTGCTGTTGGCGGTAGCCGGTATCCTGGTCGGTGTTTTCAACACTGCCTCGATCGCGGCCATGATCTCGCATTATGGCCATGACAAGAAGTTCATCTACGAACTGGACATCAAGCATTTGGACGCCAACCGGTAATCGCCCAAACAAACAACAACATTCAGGCGATTTTGGCCGGTCACTTCAGGGGAGGATGACAATGGCGAGATATCAACCACCAAAGCAAAGCGGCGCTGGCCAGGCGTTCGACGCCATCATTCTGATGGTGCTCGTTTTCTTTGCGCTCTGGTTTCCCGTCAACTTTCTGCATGCCGGTGCCGAGAAGGGCGATTGGCTGCCGGGTGTGGTGACGACGGAAACAGCGACCGATGGCACAATCGTCGTCAGCAATGACAAAGGTCTCGTGAAACGCACGGCGACGGACGGAACCATCACCTATGAGAACCTGACCTGGGAAGCGCTGGATCAGAATCCGGTCATGCAAGGGCAGTGGGCGAAGCTCGGCATCGATCTGGAAACCGCCGCCAACAGCATCACGCTGCGATACGATTATTCCTTCAACTGGCTCGGTGTTCTCGGCACGCTGGCAGCGGTCGCTGCCTATTTCGGTTTCCTGGTAACGCAATCCGACAAGGAATTCCGGCAGGTCATCGCCGAGAAATTCGGCGAGCGGCGATAGGGGGGATGATCCATGCTTGATTTCATGCAGTTTCGCGACGGCTGGGACTTCCTTCAAGCCGCAGCGTGGTTGGTTTCATTGGCGCTCTTGGCCTGGATGCTGTGGGACGCGATTCGCGTCAGTCAGCAATACAGCGAAGATATCCTGACCAGTTCACAAGAAGGCGTCGACGAGCTTGCGGGCCCGAACGACGTCGTCCACAAGGCCTGAGGGGGCGCCGCCATGACGGATATAACAGCAAACGGCGCCAAGAGCTCGATCAACCTTGCCAAGGTGCTGGGGCCGACCCACGTCTGGGCACTGGGTGTCGGGATCGTGCTTGTCGGCGAATTCATGGGCTGGAATTTCTCGGTCGAGAAGGGTGGTGCCTTGGGCTCCATCATCGCCTGCTGGATCATCGGCCTGCTCTATACCTGCGTCGCCATGATCGATTCCGAGGTGACCTCCACGGTTGCCGCGGCAGGCGGGCAATACACCCAGGCCAAGCACACGACCGGACCGTTGATGGCGTTCAATGTCGGTCTCTATCTGGTGCTGGCCTATACCATGCTGGAAGCTGCCGACATCTTCGTGTTCGGCGATCTGGTCCGCATCGGCGCCGAGGCGCTAGGGGCGGTGCCGGGCAGCGTTTCCGCACAGCCCTTCGTGCTCCTGGCCGTGTCGGTCCTGGCCTTCCTCAACTATCGCGGCGTGCTGATGACGCTCAGCGTCAACTTCCTGATCACGGCGGTGGCGTTCTTTTCGATCATCGTTCTGGTCTTTGCCTATCAGTTCGGCGTCTTCACCAGCGAACCGCTGCAGCATGAAGGCCTCGGCATGGGCAGCCTGCCCTATGGGTGGATGGGTGTCCTTGCCGCATTGCAGTTCGCCATCTGGTATTATCTGGGCATCGAAGGCACCTGCCAGGCGGCGGAAGAAGTCCGCTCCTGCGGCCGTTCGTTGCCGCTGGGCACGATGACCGGCATGATCACCTTGCTGATCGCGGCGGCACTGACCTGGTATATCTGTGCGGGCACCCTGCCATGGGAGTATCTCGGCACCGCCCTGGCGCCACTCTATGACGCCTCGCTGATGTCGGGCAGCAACTTCCTGGTTGTCCTGCTGTGGGTTGGTACGGTGTTCTCGGCCCTTGCCTCGGCCAATGGCTGCATCAACGACGCTTCGCGTGCCTGGTTCTCCATGGGCCGTGATCGCTATCTGCCGGAATTCTTTGCGGCGGTGCATCCGAAATACCGCACACCCTACCGTGCCATCCTGTTCCTGATCCCGATCGCCGCGGCGTTCGGTTTCTCGGGCTGCTGGCGCCGACGATCACCTTCTCGATCCTTTCCGGCCTGCTCGGCTACACCTTCATGCCGATCAACATGTTCCGCTTCCGCGGGAAATGGCCGCTGGACACGATCAAGCGGGGTTACGTTCACCCGTTCCACCCGATCCCCTCGATCGTGCTGCTGGTCCTCTGTGCCGCTACCTATGTCGCCGTCTATCTCGGCTTCGGCACGCAGTTGCTGGCGATGATGGTCTTCTACGCGGTGGCATCCATCTGGTTCGTTGTGTGTCGGTACAAATATGTCCGTCGCGGCGATCAGTTCACGATGGCCTGGCCGCGGCCGAAGGGCTATTAACGGAGCGAGCGTTCCACCCATTACCTCTCACGCGGCCGGCGGCTCATACCGCCGGCCGTTCTTTTGAGTTTGGACAGCCTGCTGATGCCCGTCCCATCCAGTATCGCCGCTTTCCTTCTGCTGATCCTGCTGGCGCTGGCTGTTCTGATCTGGCTCTATCGCCGTAGCAGTGCGCAACGCCGCCGTGACCGGGCGAGTCTCTATACGCCGGCCTATGAACTCTTCCAATCCTATCGGGTCGAGCAGAGGGATGCGGATTTCCCGATCCTCAGCGGTCATTATCGTGACCGGGCCTTCCATATTGACGCCGTCATCGACACGCTGACATTTCGCCGTCTGCCGGTGTTGTGGCTACGGGTCTCGTTGCTTGAACCGCTGCCCGGTGTTGCCACGACGGATATCCTTGTGCGGGCGCAGAACAACGAATTCTACGCACCAGGCAACGACCTGCCCTATCAGTTGCCGGTGCCCGCCCATTGGCCGGACGGGACACACGCCAAGACGGATGATCCGACGCGGGCACCATCGCGTGAGCTGCTCGAGCGGCATATGGATTTCTTTGCCCTGCCCCAGGCCAAGGAACTGCTGGTAACGCCGAAGGGAGTGCGACTCGTGCGCATGATCGACCAGGGCGAACGGGCCGAGTATCTGGTGCTGCGCATCGTCGATTTTCGCAGCAATCTGGTGTCGGCGGATGACTTGCGCGATATGATGGATCGCTGCATTGCCCTGATTGACGAGCTCAAAGGGGCGGCGATTCCAAAGGCGGGAGAGGGAATGTCTGACAAACCGTTGAAGGCGCCGTTCCACCCGTTCCTGGTGCTCGCCATTGCCGTATTGCTGCCGGGCATGGGTCAGATCGCCAATAGCCAGGCCACGCGCGGGCTGCTCTTCGCCTTCACCACCGTGGCGCTGGGCTATGTAACCGCCAAATATGCCGCGCCCGACGCTTCGATCATCGGTCGCTATGCCGGCGGCTTTTTCATTTACGCCGTCGCCATCATGGACGCCTATCGCTGGGCCAAGGTGCGCTGGGAAATCTTCAACCACGCCCATCCGAAATCGCCAGCCTAACTCAGGGAGTGGCTTAGCTCAGGCGGTAGATCGACGTGTAGTGGAGATGCGAGACGAGGCGATAGCCGAGCGGGCGCAGATAGCGGAAGATCTTGCTTTCCACCACGCGTTCCAGATCAAGATCGAGATCCTCGACCGCCAGCAGCTTCGGATGAAAGCGTGCCCAATCGTTGGAGCGCAGCACGTCAAGATCGACGCCTTCGCAATCGATATTCATGAAATCGACTGTGCGGCCGGCCGGAACATATTCGGTCAGCACGTCGGCCAAGGTCTTCTGTTCGACATCGATATCGCCGAGATGGCGCTTGCGGGGGTTGGTGAGCGTCTTCTTGTAGAGGTCCGGATCGACCGTGTTCATCGAGCGGTCGCTGAAGAGGTGGAGCCTGACCTTGCCGGGCTTGCTGCCGATGGCGAGTTGCAGGGCCGTATCCTCGGGCCGGGTCGCCTGGAAGGCGGTAATGGAATCGGGATCCGGGTCGATGGCGATCCCGCGCCAGCCGCGCTGGTAGAGCGCGTAGGTGTTGGAATAGTCGATCGGTGCATGAGCGCCGACATCGACATAGAAGCCGGTTGGCAGCTTGGCCAGGAATTTGAGAATCAGCCGGTCCTCGCCAAACGAGGAGTAGCTGTCGATCGGAAAGGTCATTTTGGCACCTTACAGGTGAAGATCGCTTAAGGTCCGGTCCAGCAATGAGAGGAAATGCGCACAGTCAGCTTCGCTGATGACCAGCGGCGGCTTGATCTTGAGCACATTGTTATGCGGCCCTTCCGAAGATAGCAACACGCCGGCACCCTTCATGGCCTCGATGACGGCCTTGAGGCCGGCGGCATCGGGCTGCAGCGTGTCCCGGTCCTTGACGAATTCCGCGCCGATGAAGAGGCCGAGGCCGCGCACATCGCCGATCACCCGGTGCCGGGTCGCCAGCAGCCGCAACCCGTCCATCAGCTGCACCCCGCGCGCCCGCGCATTGTGCAGCAGGCGTTCGTCGCGGATGACATCCAGCACGGCAAGGCCGATGGCGGCAGAGACCGGATTGCCACCGAAGGTGTTGAAGTATTCCATGCCGTTGGCGAAAGACGCGGCGATCTCAGGCGTGGTCGCCACCGCGGCCAGCGGATGCCCGGCGCCGATCGGCTTGCCCATGGTGACGATATCGGGGACGACACCCTGGGTTTCGAACGCCCACCAATGGGTGCCGACGCGCCCGAAGCCGACCTGCACCTCGTCCGCAATGCAGAGGCCGCCTTCGCGCCTGACATGGCGGTAGGCGTTGCCGAGGTAGTCGTGCGGGAAGGGAATCTGCCCCCCGCAGCCCTGGATCCCCTCCGCGATGAAGGCCATTGGCTTCCGACCCAGCGCTACCATGTCCAGGACCAGGGTGGCGACACTGTCGGCATAGGCGGGTCCCACATCCTTGTCGCCCTTGCGCAGCCGGCCGCGATAGGGATCGGGCATCTCCGCGACCCAGGTATGCGCGGGCCGACCTGCGCCACCCTTTCCATCGAACTTGTAGGGGCTGATGTCGATGAGGCTGGACAGATGGCCGTGATAGCCGTGATCGACCACCACCACATCGCGCGCCTTCGTGTGGGCATGGGCGAGACGCAGGGCAAGATCATTGGCCTCGCTGCCGGAATTGACCAGATAGATCACCGACAGTTCCGGCGGCAGGATTTCCGCGAGACGCCGGATATAGGTGGTGAGGTTGTCATGGAGATAGCGACTGTTGGTGTTGAGCAGCGCCATCTGCCGATCCGCCGCGTCGACGATGCGTGGATGGCAGTGGCCGACATGAGCGACGTTATTGACCATGTCGAGATAGGCACGCCCGGCCTCATCGTAGAGATGGCAGCCGGCGCCGCGCACGATCTTGAGGGGCGTGTCATAGGCGAGGCTGAAGGAGGGGGCGAGATGCCGCTGCCGTTCTCTCGCCAATTGCGCCTTGCTGCGTGAGATCGGGGCCGCGCAGTTCGCGCCGATGCCGAGGATGATGTTGGGGTCGGGGCAGATCTCGCGCCACAATTCCCATTGGCTGGCCCAGGAGATGCCGATGATGTCGAGCACAGCCCAACCCATGAGGTGCGTCATAAGCTGGAAGTGGAGATGTGGCGGCCAATCGCCGTTCTCCGCCGGCGTTGCGAGCACGCCCAGCCGGTCTCCCTTGGCGATGCGCTGTCCTTGCTTCAGCGCGGCGATGCTGCCAGGCGCCAGATGACCATAAAGTGTCCAGAACGGTACCCCGGTGTCCGTCTCATGGCGTAGCACCAAGATACCGCCGAAGCCGTGGCGGCCTGGGTCAACGCCGAGAGTCTCGACCGTGGCCAGATAGGGCGCGAAGATCTCCGTGCCGGCCGGCTCGAAGATGTCTATGGCGTGATGGATCTTGCGCGGGTTTTCTTCGCGCGGCTCTTCAGGGTGGTCATAGATCCCGCGATCCTCGCCATAGCGGCCGATGCCGGTGCGCGGTGCGATCTCGCGCTGCCGCTGCAACCACCAATTGGTCAGGTTTTCGCCACCGTTGCGGCTGGGATGTGTGAGTCTGGCCGGTGTCTCCGCCGCGTCCATGATGGCGACATGCGCTTGGTCGAGTGGTGCTCGCAGGACCGGACCAAAGCGATGATTGTTGAAATCCAGCCAACGCCGCAGATGCGGGACATGCTCATGAGCCGGCAGTCCGGCCGTGACGCGTGCCAGCATTTGTGCGATCAGCTGTTCCGGTCGGGCGGCGTCCATGGCAAATTCTTCCTGAACGGGAATGGATCGCTTCCTTCTACCATTCCCCATGACCACGACGAAAGTACTGCCGATGACCAGCACCCCAAAGCACGACAACGCCCAGCAACGGACCGCGCCATCCTATCGTCTGCCGGTCGAGGATACCGACTTCCTCGCCAACCGCGAGGAGTTGCGCGGCCTGCGTTTTGCGCTCGAATATTCCAAGGCGGATCTGGTGCTGCAGGATTGGGGTGTGCGGTCGACCGTGATCGTGTTCGGCTCAGCGCGCATTCCCTCACCGGAACTGGCGGCGGCGCGGATCGCCGCGGCGCCGGACGCCGCCGCCAAGGCCAGGGCCGAGAAGCTTGGGGCCTGGATGCGCTACTATGAAGAGGCGCGCGCTTTTGCCCGCTTGGTCTCCGAGGAAGGTGGCGCCCTCAAGCCCGTTGAAGGTCAACGCGACAATGTCATCGCGACGGGTGGCGGCCCTGGAATCATGGAAGCAGCCAATCGTGGTGCCCATGATGCCGGTGCGCCATCGATCGGCTTCAACATCACGCTGCCGGGCGAACAGGAGCCCAATGCCTTTTCGACGCCGGACCTCACCTTCCGGTTTCACTATTTTGCGATGCGCAAGATGCACCTCGCCATGCGGGCGCGGGCCTTGGCCGTGTTCCCCGGCGGCTTCGGCACGATGGACGAGCTGTTCGAGATCCTGACCCTGCAGCAGACGCGCAAGGTCACGGTGACGCCGGTGGTGCTGGTGGGGAAAGATTACTGGAACAGCGTCATCAATTTCGACGCCATGATCGACAGCGGCCTCATTGAAGCCGCTGACATGGGTATCTTCGATATCGTCGATACGGGAGCCGAAGCCTGGGCGGCCCTCAAGGGACGCGGTCTGAAGCCGGCCAGCGCCCGATCTGGGAAAATGGGCCGCCAGCCTGGCTGAAGGGGCTTAGTGGCGCCGTTTGAACGGCGCGGGACTTAGTGGCGCCGCTTGAACGGCGCGGGGCGCGGTGCCGAGCCGGTGTTCGGACGTTCGTCCTTGAAGCGGAAGGTGATGCGGCCCTTGGTCAGGTCGTAGGGCGTCATCTCGACGTTGACGCGGTCGCCCGCCAGCACGCGGATGCGATGCTTGCGCATCTTGCCCGAGGTATAGGCCAGGGTCTGGTGCCCGTTATCGAGCTGCACCACGTAGCGCAGATCCGGCAACATCTCCGTGACGGTCCCGTCAAAGGTGATGACGTCTTCTTTCGACATGGTTCTCTTTCAAATCGATATCTGTGAGGCAATCCGCACGACATCCAGGCGCACCACACATGGCTCAGCCGCCGGAATCATGCTGGGATGATTGCAGATGGCGCCATGAAATAAAGCAGGTCATGTGACCATTCAAGCTCAATCCGGCCGTGACCAGATCAGCGATTCCGATGATTTCAACTAACTATATGATAATTATGGATTATCTCGGAAATCACAGATCCGCGAAGGTGTCGACCAAGGCCCGGTCATAGCCTTTGCTCGCCAGCAGCAGCTGGCGCGAATAGGCGTGGTTGAGAGCGCCGGTGCCAAGATGGGCGCTTTCCGCCACCTCGACCAGCCGGCCCTGCCGCATCACGGCGAACCGGTTGCACATATGGGCGACCACGCCGAGATCGTGGCTGACCAGCAGATAGGTGACCCCCAACTGGGTGCGGATGTCATCGAGCAGGTTGAGGATTTCGGCCTGGATCGAGACATCGAGGGCCGAGGTCGGTTCATCAAGCAGGATGATGCGGGGGCTGAGGATGAGGGCGCGGGCGATGGCGATTCGCTGGCGCTGGCCGCCCGACAACTGATGCGGATAGCGGAAGCGAAAACTGGGGCCAAGTTGGACCTGTTCAAGCACGTCACGGACCCGCGCCTCGCGATTGTCGAGGCCGTGGACGATCAGGGGCTCCGAGAGGATCCGGTCGATCGTGTGCTTGGGGTGAAGCGACCCGAATGGGTCCTGGAACACCATCTGGACCTTGGCATAGAAGTCGCGGCTGCGCTTGCGGCCAAGCTTCGCGCCATCAACCACCATATCGCCCGTCCAGGTGTCGACCAGGCCTGCCACAGCGCGGAGCACGGTCGATTTGCCGGAACCGGACTCACCGACCAGACCGAAACTCTCGCCGGCCTCGACGCGCAGGCTGAATTGATCGACGGCGAGGACCCGGTCCTCTCCTTCGCCAAAGACAACGGACAGTTTGTCGATATCGATCATGACCGACCTCCCGCAGGCTGCCGGACCTGCGGCGCATCCGCCCAGGCCGGGTCGCGGCTGAGGATGGCGAGGCGCTTCTTCGGATTGTCAACTTCGGGCGCGCAGGCGAGCAGGCCCCTTGTATAGGGGTGTGTCGCCGAATAGAGGTCGCGGGCGGGTAGTTCCTCGACCACGCGGCCGCCATACATGATCAACACCCGGTCTGCGAAGGTGCGCACCAGGTTGAGATCATGGCTGATGAAAATGAGCCCCATGTTTCGCGTCTTCACGAGATCGTCGAGGATCGCCAGCACCTGGAGGCGCACAGTGACATCGAGCGCCGAGGTGGGCTCGTCGGCAATCAGCAATTCGGGCTCCGCCATCAGCATCATGGCGATCATGGCGCGCTGTCCCATGCCGCCTGAAAGCTCGTGCGGCCAGGCACGGAACACGCGCTGTGGGTCGCGGATCTTGACCGCTTCCAGCATCTCCAGCCCACGCTGCCGCGGGCTGGTGGCGCCCAGATGGCGCTGGCCGGCCTCGATCAGCTGATCCCCGATGGTCATCACGGGGTTGAGCGAATATTTGGGATCCTGCATCACCATGGCGATGCGCCGGCCACGAATCTCGCGCCAGGCTTTGGGGCTGAGGCCCACCAGATTGCCGCCGTGGAAGGTCATGCGGTCCGCGGTGATGCGCCCCTGGGTCAGCCCCAGGATGGCGCGGCCGGTCTGGGTCTTGCCGGAACCGGATTCGCCGACGATGGCGAGCTTCTCGCGGCCCATGGTGAAGCTGACATCCTTCACCGCATGGAATTCGCCCTTCGGCGTGTCGAAGCGGACATTGAGGTTCTGGACGTCGAGGATCGGTGTTTCGCTCATGTCACTTGCCCCCATATCACTTGCCACGAGGGTCGAGAACATCGCGCAAACCATCGCCGATGAGGTTGAAGCCCAGGCTGACGATGCAGATGGCAATGCCGGGATAAGTGCATACCCACCATTGTTCCAGGATCTGCGAGCGGCCTTCCGAGACCATCGAGCCCCATTCCGGCTGAGGCGGGGCGACGCCCAATCCCAGGAAACCGAGACCCGCCGCGATGAGGATGATGCCGGCCATGTCGAGTGAGACACGCACGATCAGCGAGGGAATGCACATCGGCATGATATGACCGAACAGAATGCGCAAGGAACCGGCGCCGGTCATCCGGGCGGCAGCCACGTAGTCGCTGTTGCGGACGGTCAGCGTCTCGGCACGGGCGATGCGCGCATAAGGTGGCCAGGATGTGATGGCGATGGCGAGGACGGCGTTTTCCAGCCCGGCGCCCAAGGCTGCCGCAAAAGCCAGTGCGAGAATCAGTTTCGGGTAGGCCAGGAACGCGTCGGTCAGGCGCATCAACGCGGTTTCGACCCAGCCGCCGACATACCCGGCCGTTGCACCGATGAGGAGTCCGATCGGTGCTGCCGTCACCGCCACCAGGCCGATGATATAGAGCGTGGTGCGGGCCCCGTAGACGATGCGGCTGAAGATATCGCGGCCCTGGTCATCGGTACCGAGCAGGAACCTGCTGCTGGGTGGCAGCAGGCGGTCCGGCAAATCGCCCCATAGCGGGTTATGCGGCGCAATCCAGGGCGCAAAGATGGCCATCACGACGAGCACGATAAGGATGAGGAGCCCCAGCATCGCCAGCGGATTCCGGGCGAAGGTGAGCCAGCCCAGATAGAACCGGCCCATGCGTGCCTGGAAACGGGAATCCGGCACGTCGCTCAGCAGCCAGGCGCGGAAGGAAGCGGAGATCATCGTCCTGTCTCCCTCACTGCGCGCGCGGATCGAGCAGCCGGTAGGCCACGTCGGTCAGCATGTTGATCACAATGAAGACGGCGCCCACGACGATGGTGCCGCCCATGACGGCCGGCATGTCCTGGCCGAAGATCGAATCGGTGATGTAGAGGCCGAGGCCGCGCCAGGCAAAGACGGTCTCGGTGAGGACCGAGCCCTCGAGCAGATTGCCATAGGAGAGGGCGATGACCGTGATCAGCGGCACCAGCACATTGCCCATGGCATGCTTCCAGATGATGCGTGTCTCCGAGACGCCTTTGACCCGTGCGGTCAGGATGTATTCCTGGCTGAGCTGACCCAGCATGAGCGAGCGGGTCATGCGGCTGATATAGGCAAGGCTGAAATAGCCCAGGAGGCTCGCCGGCAGGATGAGATGGCCGAGCGCGTTCTTGAAGAGATCCATGTCGCCCGAAATGAGGGTGTCGACGGTCATGAGGCCGGTCACCGGCGTCACCATATCCTCGTAGCCGAAATCGAGGCGCCCGGGACCGGGCAGCCAGTCGAGCTTGGCATAGAAGACGAGGAGGCCCATCAGGCCCAGCCAGAAGATCGGCACGGAATAGCCGACCAGGCCGACGAAGCGCACCACATGGTCGATCAACGTATCCTTGCGCACGGCGGCGAGGACACCCAGCGGAATGCCGAAAATGATGCCGATTATCGTGCCGAGTGTTGCGAGTTCCAGCGTCGCCGGGAAGACGTTCATCAGTTCCTGGGCGATCGGCTGGCTGGTGCGGATCGACTGGCCGAGATCGCCTTGGATGACATTGGTGAAATAGATCCAGAACTGGACCAGAATCGGCTCGTTGAGGCCCAACTGTTCACGCACGCGTTCGACATATTCATCGGTCGCATGGTCGCCGACGATGGCCAGTACCGGGTCGGCCGGCAGCATGCGGCTGATGACGAAGGTGACCAGGAGCAGGCCGAACAACGTCACGGCAACGGAGCCAAGAGAGTTCAGCAAGCCGCGCAGACGGCGTGATTTGATCAACATGGGATACTTCGATTGGCGCGCTGCGAGGGGACACAGCGCAGGATCGGGCAGGCTGTTCCTTTGAAGGAAAAGCCGCGGAAGTGAAAACGGCGTGTATCGTTCTTTCGCATCTCGACTTGCCGTCTCCGCCCTTCCCGTCGCGGGAAGGGCGGAACGAGCAAACGCGCCTTATTCCTTCGTCACATTGGCATAGAGATTGAGATCGAAGGTCGGGCCGATGACGAAGCCCTTCACATTGTTGAGAATGGCCGCCGTCTCGATCTGCTGGAACATGATGATGTAGGGGCTGGTTTCCAGCGCCTGCTTCTGCAGCTCCATGTACATCGCGGCACGCTTGGTGTTGTCCTTCTCGTCGCGGGCGGCGAGGACGGCCTTTTCATTCTCCGGCAGCTGCCAGACATTGCGCTTGGCGAGCGGTGCCATCAGATAGCCTTCGGCATTGGAGTGCGGATCCTGATAATCCGAGCCCCACTGGCCGATATAGATATCGTGCTGGCTGGCGCGATACTTGGTCAACGTGGTCTTGTTGTCGGCCAGCTTGATGATGATGTTGATGCCGGCCTTCGCCATGGTATTCTGGATCGAGGCGGAGAGCAGACGCGTCTCGGTCTTGTTCGTCGTGTCCATGGTGATGTTGAAGCCGTCCGGCACGCCGGCCTTCGCCAGCAGTTCCTTGGCCTTCTCGACGTTCAACGAGAACGGCGTTTCATTGTCGGCGCCGAGCTGGCCTTCCGGCAGGAAGGTCTGGTGTTTGATCCCGATGCTCTTGAACGAGGTGTTGGCGAGGCCGTCATAGTCAACCAGATACTTCATCGCCTGGCGGACTTCCGGCTTGGCGAGGTTCGGGTTCGTGGTGTTGAGGCCCATATACCAGAGGGTTGCCTTCGGCGTCGCCGCGACAGTGATGTTCTTGTCGCTGGCGATGGCGGTCAGCTGATCGTTGGTCAGGTTGCGCGCCATGTCGACGTCACCCTTTTGCAGCAAGAGCTGCTGGGTGGCGCTTTCGGTCACGTTCTTCGCCAGTACGCGCTTGATCTTCGGCGCGCCGCCCCAATAGGCATCGTTGGCTTCCATGACCAGCGATTCATTGGGCTTCCAGCCCTTCAGGACGAATGGACCCGAGCCGGCATAATTGGTGCGCAGCCAGTCATAACCGAGATCGCCATTGACCTCATGCGACATCACTTCCTTCTTGTCGACCACGGCCGAGGTGAAGGACAGGCAGTTGAGAAAGAAGCTCGGCGCATAGGGCGCATCGAGTTCGACCTCGAGGGTGGATGCGTCCTTCACGCGGACCATGTCCTTGACGGTCTCTTTCTTGAGGCCGAACTGGTTCATGATGAAGGCCGGGCTCTTGTCCAGCAGCACATAGCGCTCGATCGAGAATTCGGCGTCCTCAGCGGTCATTTCATTGCCCGAGGCAAACTTGATGCCGGGACGAATCTTGAAGGTGATCACCTTGCCGTCGTCGGAGGCCGACCAGCTCTCGGCGGCCTGCAACTTGATGGCACCGGGGTTGTCGAGGTCCTGCACGACCAGGCGGTCATAAGTGTTCGCCATATATTCCGAGCTGGAGAACTCGTAGATCTCGGCCGGATCCAACGAAATGATATCGTCGAAGACCCACGCCATGACCAGTGTGTCCTTGGGGGTCTTGGCCTCGGCGGTAAAGCCGCTGGCCATGACCAGTGCAAGACCGGCGACGCCGGCCTTAAGAAGCATGTTCATCTAGAGCCTCCTGGTTGGTGATTTGACGTATTCTTGCATCCCCGGACGCCTTGCCCCGCGTCCTTTTCGCCCGCTAGGCTATACCGCGATCACAAATCTGCAATGAAATTCTTGACCTGTTGGGCAACAGGAGGCGCGAACTTTTCTTGCGGCGGATGCGATTGCCGGAATCCTGGGCATCGCTGCTCAGGGAATCATCGGGGTTTGATCGCGAGGTCGGGTCTAGCGGCCGAGATGGATCTCGATCCGCTCCTTACCCTTGCCGATATTGCGGCGTTTCAGGGTCAAAGCCCCGACTTCCCCCGTTCGTTTGAGGTGGGTCCCGCCACATGGTACCGGATCGAAGCCTGCTATCTGCCAGAAGCGACGGCCGGCTGCTTCGTCACTGAAGGCGCTGGCAATGGGGAGGTCGGCTGTTACGATGGCCTCGGCACGGGCCAGAAGTGCCGGCAGATCCGGGGTCACGGGCACAGCGCGCGCAAAATCGATGCGCGCCTTGTCGGCGGCGATATGGGCGCCGATCTTTTCGATCGGCCCCAGGTCGCGGTAGACTATTTCCAGCACGATCTCGGCGGCGAAATGGAGCCGCATCAGGCGGTAGCGGCGCTCCCAGTCGATGGCGACGGCAACTTTGTCCCCTGGCCGCAGGCCATGATCGGTGGGCAGGGTATAGACGATGTCAGCGTCGGCGTTGCGTGCTTCCTTGACCGGAAGTCTCCCTATCGTGCCCTGATCGCTCTCCTGTCCCCCGGAGAAGGCATAGAAGATCGTCGCCGCCAGGGTCACATCGACACCCGCGACGGTAGCGACGTGGGTGTCGAGTCTCGTCAGATAAGGATCTTCCCAGAAGACCTTGCGGAGCATAGTGGTCTCGTCCGTTACTGCAGGCGGCATCATCGAGATCGACCTAAGCCGGCTCAAGGGCCGGCCGGAAATAAAATTACCCCTTCTTCGCCTGCTCCATCCGATCGGCGATGAGCGCCACCATCTCGAACATGATGGCCATCGCGTTCATGGCCGTGATGTTGTTGGGATTATCCTTGGTCGGGATCATGCAGACGATGTCGCCGCCGATGATGTTCATGCCGCGCAGGCCATGGAAGATCTTGACAATCTGCGAGGCGCGGAGCCCCTCATGCAGCGGGTCGAGATTGGAGACCGCCGGCGCATCGGCCGGATCCAGCACGTCGAGATCGAAGGTGATGTAGAGCGGCATGTCGCCCACGCGCTCGCGGATGATCTCGATGGTGCGCTCGATGCCGATCTCGAAGAACTCGTCAGCCGGAATAAGGCGGTAGCCGAGCTTGCTGAAATTGAGATCCGCGCGCGGGCGGATCGGGTTACCGCGCATGCCCAGCTGCACGCTATGGGCCGGGTCGACATGCTGTTCAACCACGGTATAGGCAGCCCAATGCGCCGCCGACCGCTCGGCACCCAGCCAATGCGGGATATGTTCGTAATCGTCGCGATGGGCGTCAAAATGGAGAAGGGCGCATTTGCGGCCCTGCGTGAGGTTGGCGTCCTTCCCGGCCAGTGCTTTCAATATCGGCCCGGTGATCGCGTGATCGCCGCCGATGGAGACCGGCCGCGTACCGGCGCGGTCGAGGCGCTTGTAGAAACCCTCGATATCCTTGACGCAGATATCGTTGACCATGGCATGGGGCAGCGGCACATCGCCCAGATCGTTGATGCGTGCGGATTCCCACGGCACGATGCCGTATTTCTGATGGCCGCGGCGATACCAGCCGGACACGTTGCGCACGGCGCGTGGTCCCAGATGCTGGTCACGCTCGGTCGAGCCGTTGCCGGAAGAATGCGGGACGCCGACCAGGGCGATGTCGCAATTGGCCGGGTTCTCATCGAACTTGCATTTGAAGAAGGTCTGGATGCCCCACCAGTACCAGGGCTCCATCTCGGCCTTCTTGCGTTGGAATTCCGCCTCGTCCATCTCGTCCCCCGCCCGTGATCTCGTGAATCTGGATCAACCTAGCGGGGGCCGACGGGACTGACAATCAGATCAGGCGAAAACTAGCCGATCAACGATCCCCAGAGATCGTAATCCTCGGCGCGGTCGATCTTCACCTTCACCATGTCGCCGGCCTTCAGGCGTTTCTTGCCGAGATTGGAAACGAAGACCTGGCCGTCGATTTCCGGCGCATCGGCCGAGGAGCGGCCGATCGCCTGCACCTTGTCAGCCTCGTCGATCAGGACATCCATGGTCCTGCCGACCTTGCGCTGCATGCGCTTTTCACTGATCAGGCGCTGGGTTTCCATGAAGCGGTCCCAGCGATCGTGCTTCTCATCTTCATCAACCTGCTCGAGGCCGAGATCGTTGGACTTGGCGCCGTCGACCGGTTCGTATTTGAAGCAGCCGACGCGATCGAGCTCGGCTTCCTCCAGCCAATCCAGCATGAATTCGAAATCTTCCTCGGTCTCGCCGGGGAAGCCGACGATGAAGGTCGAGCGGATGGTGAGGTCGGGGCAGATCTCGCGCCAGGCCTTGATCCGATCCAGCACCTTTTCCTGATTGCCGGGGCGCTTCATGGCCTTGAGGATCTTCGGGCTGGCATGCTGGAAGGGGATGTCGAGATAGGGCAGGATCAAGCCATCCGCCATCAGCGGAATGACATCGTCGACATGCGGATAAGGATAGACGTAATGCAGCCGCGTCCACGCGCCGAGCTGGCCCAATTCGCGGGCGAGGTCGAGGAACTTCGCCTTGACCATGCGGCCCTGATACTTGCTCTCGGCATATCTAATATCCACACCGTAAGCGCTTGTATCCTGACTGATCACCAGCAATTCCTTGACGCCGGACTTCACCAGATTCTCGGCCTCGATCAGCACTTCGCGCACCGGGCGCGAGGCAAGGTCGCCGCGCAAGCTTGGGATGATGCAGAAGGTGCAGCGATTGTTGCAGCCTTCGGAGATCTTCAGATAGGCATAGTGGCGCGGCGTGAGCTTGAGCCCGGCCGGCGGCACCAGGTCATAGAACGGATCGTGTTTGGGCGGGATCACGTCATGGACCGCGCTCACGACGCTTTCATATTGCTGAGGGCCGGTTATGGACAGGACCTTGGGGTGCTGCTGGCGGATAAGGTCCGGTGTGGCGCCCAGGCAACCGGTGACGATCACCTTGCCATTTTCATGAAGCGCTTCGCCAATGGCGTCCAAGCTCTCGGTGCGGGCGGAATCCAGAAAACCGCAGGTATTGACGATCACCACATCGGCGCCGGCATAGGAATCCGAGATGTCATAACCTTCAGCCCGCAACTGGGTGAGGATGCGTTCGGAATCGACCAGTGCCTTGGGGCAGCCCAGGCTGACGATGCCGACACGCGGCTGGCTCTTGCTCATTTACTGCAGTCCTGAACTGGTCCGGGATGTCGCGCGCCCGGTTCGGGGCAAGCCACGGGTTGGGCGCGCGGGCATGTGCCCATCCATATCGGGCTTCACCTAGCGGTATTTCCCCGGTCAGGCAAGGTGTCTCCTAAGTAATTGTCATAGAATACAATTTCGCGGGTCACAGCCTTGTCACGCAGGTCACCGGCTTGTCGGGGGCAAGCGTCTCTGGTCGTGGTTACCTTGGGTCAGAGGAATTTGGCGGCTTTTTGGGGTCGCAGCCCGTTTGTGCGCCCAGAAGAAAGGAACGCGACAATGGTTGAAACACTTGTCGGCACGGCCTTGGTGATGTGGGTCATTTGCGTTGCCATGGCACCCGCTTGGCTTGGTGCCGGGACCTCGTCTGACCGTTCCCGTTTGACCTTGCGTTCCCGCCTGACTTTCCGATCGAGGGCCCTGCTGCGCTCCCGATTGGCTTTCGCAAAGCCACGTCTTTCAATGGTGGTGTAGCGCGCCCGTCTATCTGCTTCCCGAGAATGACCCTCGTTTGATCAATCTTTTCGTTACTGACGTTGCAAACTGGTCGGCCGATCTTGGCGACCCCAGCCGGACCTACCCCCCGAAAGGGAACCCCCGCTGATTTCGGCCCCAGCGCCCAACCGCTTCCTCTTTGCGGTTGGGCGCTTTTTTTTGCCGCGATGCCGGACGCTGAAATGCGCGCTTTGTGGCGAATTTTGCTCTCTCCGGCTTTTGCTGCACTGCATTGCTTTCAGAGTGGAAAGCCAATACATCCCTTGGCTAAGCTGCTGTCTCAACCTGAGCGATGCTCGATGATCCGGAATTTCCCGACATGACAGACCGTGCCGTGCGCCTCCATGAATTGGCCAAAATGGACCAAGCTGCCATCGCCCGGCTGAAGGTGCGTTCCGAGGAGGATCTGCAAGGCTTCATCGATGCCGTGAAGCCCATCATCGGCGCGGTCGCGGCGGAAGGAGACTTGGCCCTTATTGGCTGTGCCCAGCGTTTCGATGGCGCGCCGCAGACTTTTGCCCAGATTATGACTCCTCCTGAGGATTTCGACTGGGCCGAGAAGCACGTCTCGGCCGAGGTGATGGATGCCCTGAAATTCGCCGCCGACAATATCCGCCGTTATCACGAGGCGCAGCGGCCGGAAGAAATGTGGCTGAAGGAAATGCGACCGGGCGTCTTTGCCGGCGAACGCTGGACGCCGATCGATTCCGTGGCCTGTTACGTGCCGCGCGGCAAGGGCTCGTTCCCCTCCGTGGCTTTGATGACGGCCATTCCCGCCGTGGTGGCCGGCGTGCCGCGTGTGGTCATGCTGACGCCGCCGGGTGCCGATGGCCGCGCCGATGCCGCGACCCTCGTCGCCGCCAAGCTGGCCGGCGTCACGGAAGTCTACCGGGTCGGCGGGGCGCAGGCTGTGGCCGCCGCCGCCTTTGGTACGGCCAGTGTGCCGCGCTGCCTCAAGATCGTCGGACCCGGCAGCCCCTATCTCCTCGCCGCCAAGAAACTGCTCGCCGACCGGATCGATCCCGGCATGCTGGCCGGCCCCTCGGAAGCTTTGATTCTGGCCGATGAGACGGCGGATGGGCGCCTTGCGGCACTCGATCTTCTGGTCGAGGTCGAACACGGGCCGGATTCCTCGGGCTTCCTGGTGACGCCATCGCGTGACGTGGCGGAGGCGGCGCTCAAGGCGATCCCGGGCTTCTTCGGCAAGATGAGCGAGACACGGATCGATTACACGATGACCGTGTTGTCATCTGAACGCGGCGGCATCGTGCTTACGCCCGATATGCAAAGCGCCTATGACTTCGTCAACGACTATGCCCCGGAACATCTGATGATCCACGCCAAGGAGCCCTATGCCCATCTCGGCGCCATCCGCAATGCCGGCGAGATCCTGCTGGGCGAATACAGCTCCAATACGCTGGCCAATTTCGTCATCGGTCCAAACAATGTGTTGCCGACCAGCGGCTGGGCCAAGACCATGTCACCGCTCTCGGTGTTCGATTACATGAAGCGCGCCACCGTGGCGCATGTGACGCCGGCCGGCTATCCAGGCTTGGCCAAGGCCGCCGAAACTCTGGCCCGTTACGAAGGCTTCGATGCCCATGCCAATGCGGTGTCGGCCACGCGCGATGAGATCATGGCAACACGAAAGGGATGAATTTGATGGCGGCATCGGTCCAGCGTATCAACTGCCCGCCTTTTGCCGATCAGCGGCCCGGCACCTCGGGCCTGCGCAAGAAAGTCAAGCGTTTCGCCGAACCCCATTACCTGGCGATGTTCGTGCAGGCAATCTTCGGCGCGGTCGGCGATCTCAAGGGTGCCACGATCGCGCTGGGCGGTGATGGCCGCTATTACAACCGTGAGGCCAGCGCCATCATCCTGCGCATGGCGGCTGCACATGGCATCGCCAAGGTGCTGGTGGGCAAGGGTGGTATCCTCTCCACGCCGGCCGCCAGCAATCTCATCCGCCAGCGCGGGCTCAAGGGCGGCATCATTCTGTCCGCCAGCCACAATCCGGGCGGTCCGGATGGCGATTTCGGCATCAAATACAATGCCACCAATGGCGGTCCTGCCCCGGAATCCTTGACCGAGGCGATGTTCAAGCTGTCGCAAACCCTGACCGGCTACGACATTCTCGATGAAAGCGTCGGCAAGATCGATCTCGATCGCCTGGGTATGCAGGCGCTGGGTGGCATGACAGTAGAAGTCGTCGATCCAGTGGCAGATTACGCATCGCTGATGGAAAGTCTGTTCGATTTCGACCGCATGCGCAAATGGCTCAAGGGCAAACGCATGCTGTTCGATGCGATGCATGCGGTGACCGGCCCCTATGCCGAGGAGATCCTGGTAAAGCGGCTGGGCGCGTCGCCCCAATCCTTGCTGAACTTTGTGCCGAAGACCGATTTCGGCAACCATCATCCCGATCCCAATCCGGCCCATGCCGAGGAACTGATGGCGCGAATGTGGGAAGCCGATGCGCCGGCGCTGGGTGCTGCGTCCGATGGTGATGGCGATCGCAACATGATCGTGGGTGCCAAGCTGGCGATCAGCCCGAGTGACAGCCTTGCCGTTCTTGCCGCCAATGCCAACCTCATTCCCGGCTATGCCAAAGGTATCAAGGGCGTTGCCCGTTCCATGCCGACCAGCCGCGCTGCCGATGTGGTGGCGGCGGAACTCGGCATTGAGAGCTTTGAAACACCGACCGGCTGGAAGTTCTTCGGCAATCTTCTCGATGACGGCCGGGTCACCCTGTGCGGCGAGGAGAGCTACGGTACCGGCTCCGATCATGTGCGCGAAAAGGATGGGCTCTGGGCCGTCCTGTTCTGGCTCGATCTGCTGGCCGCCACGGGGAAATCCGTGCCGGCCATGATGGATGGGCACTGGCGTCGTTTCGGCCGACACTATTATTCGCGCCACGATTACGAAGCGGTCGACACGGACCGGGCCAATGAGATCGTCAATTCCTTGCGTCAACGTCTGCCGGATTTGCAGGGTCGCGCGGATAAGGGCCGGCGCATCGAGCTGGCCGACGATTTCCGATATCAGGATCCGATCGACGGGTCGATCAGCGAACGTCAGGGAATCCGCCTGGTCTTCTCCGATGGTGGGCGGCTGGTGCTGCGCCTCTCGGGCACGGGCACCGAGGGTGCCACCTTGCGCCTCTATCTCGAACGCTTTGAACCGAAGACAGGTGTCCTCGATCTGGAGCCGCAAGCGGCGCTCGCCGATTACATCAACCTTGCCGAAGATCTCATCGGCATCAAACGTGTGTCTGGGCGTGCCCAGCCGGATGTGGTGACATGACGAATCCGATCCTATTGCCGGCCTGGAAGGCACTCGAGGCACATCGGGCCAAGCTTGGCGATACCACGCTGACCGAGCTTTTTGCCGGTGATGCGGCGCGCTTCAGGAATTTTTCGGCGCGGTTCGGCGACATCGTGCTCGACTATTCGAAGAACGGCATCACCGACGTGACCATGGGCCTGCTACTGGGCCTGGCTGACGAGGCGAAACTCGCCCAGGCGCGGGCGCATCTCTTTAGTGGCGACCGGGTCAACAATACCGAAGGTCGGCCCGCCTTGCACATGGCCTTGCGGGCGCCGGCCGCCCATGGAGGCCATGGCCTGACCTTCCTGATCGACGGCACGAGTGTGGCGCCCCTGGTGGAAGCGGAACTGGAGGCGATGTTCGATTTCGCCGATCAGGTTCGTCATGGCGCCTTCACTGGCGCCACCGGCAAGCGGATCGAGCATATCGTCAATATCGGTATCGGTGGGTCGGATCTGGGGCCAGCACTGGTGGTGGATGCGCTCCGGCCGGATATTGCCGGCCGCTTTGCCATGGATTTCGTTTCCAACGTTGATGGTGCGCATCTCGATGCGGTGCTCACCAAGGCGAATCCGGAAACGACGCTTTTCATCATCGCCTCAAAGACGTTCACGACCGCCGAAACCATGGCCAATGCAAGCTCGGCACGGAAGTGGCTTGCGGAGAAACTGGGCGAAGCCGCGGTTGACCGGCATTTCGTCGCAGTCTCGACCAACATTGCCGCCGTGCAGAATTTCGGAATAGACCCCGCGCGCATGTTTCGCTTCTGGGACTGGGTGGGCGGTCGCTATTCGCTGTGGTCGGCCATCGGCCTTTCCATCGTGCTGGCGGTGGGGCCGCACAAATTCCGCGAACTCCTCGCCGGTGCAGCGGCGATGGATCGCCATTTCCAGGAAGCGCCGCTGGCGGAGAACCTGCCCGTGATTCTCGGTCTGCTGCAGGTCTGGCATCGCAATTTCTGTCATATGGCGGCGCAGGCAATCCTGCCCTATGCACAGGATCTGTGGTGCCTGCCGGCCTATCTCCAGCAATTGGAGATGGAGAGCAACGGCAAATCCGTGACGCGGGACGGTGCGCCGGTGACCTGGCACACGTCGCCGGTCATCTGGGGCCAGGCCGGCACAAACGGCCAGCACGCTTTCCACCAGATGCTGCATCAGGGGTCGGAACCGGTGCCTTGCGATTTTATCCTGGTGGCGCGGGACCGCTCGGCCTTTCCGGACCAGCATCATATGCTCTTCGCCAATGGCCTGGCCCAATCCGCAGCACTCGCCTTTGGCAAATCGGCAGAGGCCGTCGCGTCCGAGATGACGGCCGCCGGCCGCGACGCGGCATCGATTGCGGCACTCGTGCCGCATCGCACATTCGGCGGCAATCGCCCATCGACGACCATCCTGCTGCCTGTCCTCGATCCATACCATCTGGGCGCCTTGATCGCGCTTTACGAACACAAGGTGTTTGTCGCTGCCACCATTTGGGGCATCAACCCCTTCGACCAATGGGGTGTCGAACTGGGCAAGGAGATGGCCAATGCTCTGCTTGCGGGGAAGGGTGGCCCAGCCGATTCCTCGACAGCCGGCCTGATGGCCCTATATGATAGTTATACGCACCGAAAATAGGGCGTGAAGCACCGCGTGGGGCGGTGTCCGGCGGGGGTAGTCATGATCAAAATCGATCCACAGAGTGCGGAGAGCACAGCGCTCGCCTCTCAATTCAAAGGCGGCGCCGTTCGGCCCGTACAGTGCCGACCTGCAGAAGCTGCTGCAGTTGCTGCGCTGGGGCTTCGTGCGCGGTCGCACCATTATCATCTGTACCAAGCCCTACCAGGAGTGGCGCCTTGGCCGCATGGGACCGAAGCGCGGCTTGCCGGTCGAGGTCAGCGAGACCGAAATCTTCACCGATTACGGTGCTGCCGCCTGGGCTTGCTTCCGCGCCCGCTGGCAGGAAGTCGTCGGCCAACCCTGCCCGGTAAAATGAGCCATCACATCATCCAGACGAGACAGCCAACATCATGAGCGAACGTATCCTCGGCTATTCCGACCGCTTGAGCGCCGTTCCCGGCGACGCGGTCAATTTCAAGATCAGCGCGCCTTTGCCGGGCAAATTCAAGGCCCGCCTGGTGCGCCTGATCTGCGGCGACGATTCCCCGGAGGGTCCGGGCTTCAAGTCCAAGAACATCAACAGCGAGATTGACGGTACCTATCCAGCGCGTCACCAGCCGATTCTGGCCGGCTCCTATGTCTGGGTGACCGCGCGCCAGCCCTTCGACCTGCCCAATTTCACTGTCCAGGCGATGGTCTGGCCGACCTTGCCGGGCAATGGCAAGCCACAGGCAATCCTCGGCAATTTTGACGCTGCGAGTGGCTCCGGCTATGCGCTCTATATCGACGAACAGGGTTGCCTTGCCTTTCGCGCCGGCAAAAATGCACCTGTTTCGACCGGTGTCAAAATGCTCGCGCGGCATTGGTACGAGGTCTATGCCATCTATGATTCCGGCACGGGACGCATTGTCGTCGGCCAGAACATGATGCTGGCCTATCACGGCATGCAGCAATCGATCAGCGAGACTCAGATGCTGGCGGAGCCGATGGGCGAGGGTGGCCGCTTCCTGATTGCTGCCTGGAACGACGACAAGTTCGCCACGGCACATTTCAACGGCAAGATCGACAGCCCGCGCGTATCAAGCCGGGCATTGAAACCGGCGGAGATCGAACGCTTGCGCGATCTGCCGCTGGATGTCGAACTCGCGCAGTATGTCGTCGCTGCCTGGGATTTTTCGCGCGGCATGTCGACGGTCAAGGTCACCGACGTCTCCGGCAACCGCTATCACGGCCGCAGCATCAATCTGCCGACCCGCGCCATGACGGGCTGGAACTGGGATTCTTCGGATTTCAATTGGCAGTCCAAGCCGGAGCATTACGGCGCCATCCATTTCCACGATGACGATCTCTATGATTGTGGCTGGCGCACGGACTTCACACTGACGGTGCCGGCGGATCTTGGTTCCGGCGTTTACTGCGTCCATGTCTGGCAGAAGACTCCGGTCGGCAAGATCGAGGATTACATCCCTTTCTTTGTGCGACCCGCGCGAGGAACATCGACGGCGCCGCTTGCCTTGCTCATCCCGACCGCCAGCTACCTTGCCTACGCCAACCAGCAGATGATCTCCAGCTGGTGGTTCGATGAACTCTCGAGCTGTAAATTCGCCACCATGAGTTCGGTTGACCAGTATCTGGAGGAGCATGAGGGCTTCGGACTCTCGGTTTATGATGAGCATAGCGACGGCAGCGGCGTCTGCTATTCATCGCATCTCCGACCCATCCTCAACATGCGGCCAAAGACCGACCTGTGGCAGTTCAATGCTGATACGCATCTCACCGACTGGCTGGAGAAAAAGAAGATACCCTATGACGTCATCACCGATGACGATCTTCATGCAGAGGGTGTCGAGTGCCTGCGTCCCTACCGCTGCGTGATGACGGGGACACATCCTGAGTATTATTCGAAGGCGATGCTCGATGCCCTGCAGGCCTATACCAATGGCGGCGGCCGCCTGATGTATATGGGCGCCAACGGCTTCTACTGGCGCATCGCCTATCATGCGGGCCTGCCTGGCGTCATCGAACATCGCCGCGCCGAAGACGGCATGCGCGCCTGGTTCTCGGAATCAGGGGAGTATTTCATGAGTTTCACGGGTGAAATGTCCGGTCTCTGGGCCCGCAATGGCCGACCACCCAACATGCTGGTCGGCAATGCTTTTGCGGCGCAGGGCTTCGTCAATGCCGTGCCCTATCATCGCACTCCGGAAAGCCAGGATCCGCGCGTCAGTTTCATGTTTGACGGCATCGGCATCGATGAAGTGATCGGCGATTTCGGCACCGTGGGTGGTGGCGCCGCGGGCTGGGAAATCGATCGCGCCGATACGCGCCTCGGTACGCCGCCCCATGCGCTGATTGTAGCGGCGGCAACCGACTTTCCGGACAGCTATCATTGGGTGAATGAGGAAATGAACCACACCCATTCCGCTGTCAACGGCGACACCAACCCGCGTGTGCGGTGCGACATGATGTTCTTCGAAACGCCCAATGGCGGCGCAGTCTTCTCGACCGGCTCAATCTCCTATGGCGGGGCGCTGGCCCATGACGGCTACCAGAACAATGTCAGTCGACTCACGGAGAATGTTGTGAAGCGCTTCGTTGATCCGACGCCGTTCTAGGACGAACACCCACCCGAACTTTCCCCCGCGGGAGGAAGTTCGGGTGGGGCTGCTCTCACCCTCGTTGCTTCTTTCCCCAATCCTCGACCCCGTTCGGGCCGTTATGGAGATCGGTCAGCACATGCTCCTGATGCCTGAGGCGCCAGGACAGCATCTTCTGTGCCATTTCAAGCATCACGCCGGCATGGCCCGGATCCTTGGAAAGATCGTTCATCTCATCGGGATCATTCTCGATATCGAACAGGAGTGGTGGCAGCGCGGCGAAATGCACGTACTTCCAGCGACGTCCGCGGATGATCGCCACCTGGCAGTCATGTGTCTCCAGCCCAAAGGCGCGTTCGGCGCCGATCCCGCCATAGGGACCCGAGCGGAAATCGAGTTCCATATGTGCCTCCTCGCGCCAGCGTGACGGCGCTTCGCCGGTCAGGAAGCCCGTGAGCGACCGGCCGTCGCATTGCGCCGGAATCTCGGCGCCGAGCCAGTCGAGAATCGTGGGCATCACGTCGACCGATTCCGTGAAGGCGTCGACGATGGTGCCGCGGGTGGAATCGGCGAGGTCGCGCGGATCGCGAATGATGAGGGGGATCGAGAAACTCTGGTCGAAATAGGTCTCCTTGCCCCAGGTATAGTGATCGCCGCCCATCTCGCCGTGGTCGCAGGTGAAGATGATAAGCGTATGATCATACTCGCCGGTCTTCTTCAGATGCGCGATGATGCGACCGACCGCATCGTCGACCTCGTTCATCATGCCATAGTAGCAGGCACGCATCTGCCGCACTTCCAGATCTGGCATCGTCACCAGGTTGTTCGGGTTGTGCTCCTCATACGAGTTCGGCTTGGCAAATTTCTCGAGCATGATCTTGAGGTGCGGATGCTGCCTGGCTTCTTCCTCCGGCGTCGCCTTGCGGCGCGGGAAGGGCACGTCCTTGGGATCGTACATTGCGTTGTAAGGCTCCGGCGTGATCACCGGGGGATGCGGGCGCAGGAAGACGCAATGCAGGAACCAATCGTCATGTTGCCGGTCGCCCAGCCAGTCGATGATCCTGTTGGCCATGAAACTTGTGTCGCTGTCTTCGGCCGAGAACAGGGTCGGGATGAAGCGGTGGCCGCGATCCTTGGGTTTCTCGAAACCGGGTTTGGGCTGATAGACGTCGTGACGGCCTTCGAACTGATAGCCCTTGGCCTTCAGATCGCTCATCCAGGCAGCCATGAATTCCGGGAACATCAATGTCGGCTTGTAGCCTGGCAATGGACCCTCATAGGTCCTGAGTGCCGGGTCGTTCGGATGCCGGCCGCGCGGATCGGCGCTGGTATCGGTATAGCCCAGCAGGGTCGGATCCAGGCCGATCTTGCGTGCCTCCAAGGCAACATTGGTGTGCCGCGCATCAAGCGGTGTCCCGTTCCGGCCGGAGCGGTGATTCATCAGGTAAAGGCCGGTATTGAGGCTGGCGCGCGCCGGGCCGCAGGGTGCTGTGACTGTGTAGTGGCGCTTGAACAGCACCGGATCGGCGATGAGTGCGTCGAGATGCGGCGTCTTGACGGTCGGATGGCCGAGGGCGGACAGGCATTCGCCCCGCCACTGATCGGCCGAAATGAACAGAACCTTGCGTGGCGCGGACATGCTGGTGAGTTCCCGAAGTTGCCTTGGCCCAGGGTTGCCAAGGTGGGTGTGGAATCGGCCGGCATCCTAGACCGAGCCGCGGTATTCCGCCAAGCACCTCCCCGCCTTGGCCGATATCGCGCGACTGACATGGCGGCTTCATGAAAGCGTCATTGCCCACATGATCTAAGCCACCCCGCAGTTTGCGGACTGCGACATGCCCAGGCGCTCCATGCGCCGGGCCTCATAAGATTGCGGGAGATAAGAGATGATATCCGTTACGCGCGCTGTCGCCCTGTCATTGGCGACCCTGCTGTCGACCACAGCCATCACGACCAGCTTTGCCTCGGCTGGGTCGATGGACGAGCTGGTCGCCGCCGCCAAGGCCGAGGGCGAGCTCACCACCATCGCGCTGCCTCATGACTGGTGCGGCTATGGCGCGCTCATCGAGAATTTCAAAGCCAAATACGGCCTCAAGATCACCGAACTCAACCCGGATGGCGGGTCCGGCGACGAGATCGAGGCGATCAAGTCGAACAAGGACAACAAGGGTCCGCAGGCGCCGGATGTGATCGATGTGGGTCTGGGCTTCGGCCCGTCCTCGAAGGCCGAAGGTCTCATTCAGCCCTACAAGGTTGCGACCTGGGATTCGATCCCGGACAGCGCCAAGGATGCCGAGGGCTACTGGTATGGCGACTATTACGGTGTCATGTCGTTCGAGGTGAATACCGACATCGTGAAGAACGTGCCCAAGGATTGGGCCGACCTCCAGAAGCCGGAATATGCCAATCTGGTAGCGCTCTCCGGCGATCCGCGCACCGGCAACGAGGGCATCATGGCGATCTATGCCGCCGGTCTGTCGACCGGTGCGGCACCGGGCAAGGCGGCAGGCGAAGCCGGTTTGAACTTCTTCGCCGACCTCAACAAGTCCGGCAATTTCGTGCCGGTGGGCGGCAAGGCCAACAGCCTCGCGCAAGGAACGACGCCGATCATCATGCGCTGGGACTATCTGGCGTTGGCTGATCGCGATGTGCTGAAAGGCAACCCGCCGGTCGAAGTTGTGGTGCCGGAAAGCACGGTGCTTGCCGGTGTCTATGTGCAGGCGATCAGCGCCTACGCGCCGCATCCCAATGCCGCGAAGCTGTGGATGGAATACCTCTATTCCGATGAAGGTCAGCTCGGTTGGCTGAAGGGCTATTGCCATCCGATCCGCTTCAACGACCTCGTGAAGAACGGCAAGGTGCCGCAGGAGATGCTCGACAAGCTGCCGCCGGCGGCTGCGTATGAAAAAGCGGTCTTCCCGACGCTCGACGAGCAGCACGGCGCCAAGGAACTGATCACCCGGCAATGGGATACGGTGGTCGGCGCGGAAGTGAAGTAATCGCTGGACCTCGATCGGCCGCCGGCTTTGACCGGGAATGGACTGACGCCGGCGGCCAGTTCCAGATTCGTTGCGAAACTATTGCATCGCAATATTGCCAGGATGGTTCACAAAACCGTCATCGTTCGCGTGCTTTAAGCGCGTTTCGCGGGTTTAGACTTTCGTTTCACTTTCGGGTTGCCTTGACAAAGCTGGATGGCCTTATCAAAGTGAATATCTGTCAAGTGAAGTTTGTATGACATTAGAATAATAAGCCCGCTTGCAGACCACTCTTATGGACCTTGGGAGGTACCTATGAAATCCGTTACGCGTTCCGTCGCCCTGTCACTCGCGACATTGATGTCGACGACCGCGCTCATGACCAGTTTCGCTGCCGCCGATTCGATGGACGATCTGATCGCGGCTGCCAAGGCCGAGGGCGAACTCACCACGATCGCGCTGCCCCATGATTGGTGCGGCTATGGCGATCTCATCGAAGGTTTCAAGGCCAAGTACGGCCTGAAGGTCAACGAGCTCAATCCGGATGCCGGCTCTGGCGACGAGATCGAAGCGATCAAGGCGAACAAGGACAATAAAGGTCCGCAGGCGCCGGATGTCATCGACGTCGGCCTCGCTTTTGGTCCCTCATCGAAGGCCGAAGGCCTTATCCAGCCCTACAAGGTCGCGACCTGGGATTCGATCCCCGACAGCGCCAAGGATGCCGAGGGCTATTGGTACGGCGACTATTACGGCGTGCTGTCCTTCGAAGTGAACACCGACATCGTGAAGAACGTGCCCAAGGATTGGGCCGATCTGCAGAAGCCGGAATATGCCAACTCCGTGGCACTTGCCGGCGATCCGCGTTCCTCGAACGCCGCCATCATCGGCGTGCATGGCGCTGGCATGTCGACCGGTGCCAAGCCGGGTGCCGAAGCTGGCGAAGCCGGCCTGAAGTTCTTCTCGGACCTCAACAAGGCGGGTAACTTCGTGCCGGTCATCGGTAAGGCCGCGAGCCTCGCGCAGGGCTCGACTCCGATCATCATCCGCTGGGATTACCTGGCGCTCGCTGATCGCGACACCTTGAAGGGGAATCCGCCGGTCGAGGTCGTCGTGCCGACCAGTGCTGTGGTTGCCGGTGTCTATGTGCAGGCGATCAGTGCCTACGCGCCGCATCCGAACGCTGCCAAGCTGTGGATGGAATACCTCTATTCCGACGAAGGTCAGCTCGGCTGGCTGAAGGGCTATTGCCATCCGATCCGCTTCAACGACCTCGTGAAGAACGGCAAGGTGCCGCAGGAGATGCTCGACAAGCTGCCGCCGGCAGCTGCGTATGAGAAGGCCTATTTCCCGACGCTCGAAGAGCAGGGTGCTGCCAAGGAAACGATCACCAAGCAGTGGGATACGGTGGTCGGCGCCAACGTGCAGTAACGCCTAGATGATGTGGCCGCGCCGGTGCTTCGGGCATTCACGCCCCTTGCACTGGCGCGGCCTCTCATTTGGGGACAGAGGCGGAAAGTAGTCAGCTTGGAATTGATCTCGCGGGGCGCTGCTGGCGCCCCCAGGCTTATCCATTGGCGGCATATCCATCGGTCGTATCGGGGAAGATGACACAGTCACAGGAATCCATGGCGCCGCCCGCAGCGGCGTCGCGCCTTCAATTGGTGCAGACGGCCTGGGCGTGGGTCGGTGTCGCGCCGTTTCTCATCTTTGCCCTCATGTTCCTGATCCTGCCGACGCTCTACCTCGTCGTTGGCGGCTTCCAGGATCCGGAAGGCAATTTCACGCTGCAGAACATCTTCGACCTGTTCACCCCGTCGATCATGAGTGCGTATTGGATCAGCATCAAGGTCAGCGGCGCTTCGGCCCTGGTCGGTGCCGTGATCGGCTTCGGCCTTGCCTATGCCGTTGTCCTGGGTGGCTTGCCGGCCTGGATCCGACCTACCCTGATGACATTCTCAGGTGTTGCCTCGAATTTTGCCGGCCTGCCGCTCGCCTTCGCCTTCCTCGCGACACTCGGGCGCACTGGCCTCGTCACGGTGCTGCTGGTGAAGTTCTTTGATGTGAACATCTATGCGACCGGCTTCAACCTGCTGAGCTTCTGGGGCCTGACGCTCACCTACCCTCTATTTCCAGATCCCGCTCATGGTGCTGATCATGGCGCCCGCGCTCGACGGCCTCAAACGCGAATGGCGCGAGGCTTCGGAAATCCTCGGTGCGAGCAGGCTGCAATACTGGCTGCATGTCGCTTTCCCGATCCTTTGGCCGAGCGTGCTGGGCTGCACGCTGCTGCTATTCGCCAATGCCTTCGGTGCCATCGCCACGGCCTATGCGCTGACCGGTTCTTCGCTCAACATCATCACCATCCTGCTCTATGCGCAGATCCGCGGTGATGTGCTGCACAACCCCAATCTGGGCTATGCCCTGGCACTTGGCATGATCTTCATTACCGGGCTCACCAACGGGGCCTATATCTGGCTGCGCGGTCGCAGTGAAAGGTGGCTGCGATGACGCAGCGAGAAAGGTGGCTGCAATGAAACAATCCCGTCTCGGGTCCTGGATCGCACTCCTCATCGGCACGCTCTATTTCGTCGTGCCGCTGGTGGGAACGTTCGAGTTCTCCCTGCGTATGCGGCGCGGCGAATACAGCTTCGACGCCTATCGCTCCGTCTTCTCCGATTCGGCGTTCCAGGAATCCTTCCTCTTCTCGACGCTCATGGCCTTGGCGACGATTGTGATTGGCGTCTTCCTGGTGGTGCCGACGGCCTATTGGGTCCAGTTGCGGCTGCGCAAGTTGCGACCGCTCATTGAATTCGTGACGCTGCTGCCCCTGGTCATTCCAGCCATCGTTATCGTGTTCGGCTATCTGCGGCTCTATAACAGCTCCTCCTTCCTGCCGATGACCGCCGAAATCTGGTCCACGAACCTGCTGTTGGCCTTTTCCTATGTCACGCTGGCACTTCCCTACATGTACCGGGCAGTGGATACCGGGCTGCGAGCCATCGACGTCCGCACCTTGACCGAGGCCGCGGAAAATCTCGGCGCCGGTTGGGCCACCATCCTGTTCAGGGTGATCCTGCCCAATGTGCGGACGGCGATCCTGTCGGGTGCGTTTCTCACCTTCGCGATCGTGATTGGTGAATTCACCATGGCGAGCCTGCTAAACCGGCCGGCTTTCGGCCCCTATCTGCAGCTCGTCGGTGCCAATCGCGCCTATGAACCTTCGGCTCTGGCCGTGATGGCTTTCGTGCTCACCTGGGCATGCATGGGACTCATCAATGTCTTCGGCCGCGCAAAACAGATCAAGCACGCGCCGTGACCGGCGCTTGTATCAAGAGGGTATGAGTATGGCGTTTCTCGAGATCAACCAGGTCCGCAAGGCATTCAATCAGAATGTCGTGGTGCAGAATGTCGACCTCGCCATCGCGCGTGGCGAATTCGTCTCATTCCTCGGGCCATCGGGCTGCGGCAAGACGACGACCCTGCGCATGGTGGCTGGCTTTGAACTGCCGACCGCCGGCACGATCCGCATCGACGGCAAGGACATCACGCATCTCAGGCCCAACCAGCGCAATGTCGGCATGGTGTTCCAATCCTATGCGCTGTTCCCCAACATGACAGTGGCGGAGAATGTCGCCTTCGGACTCAAGGTCGCCAAGCGTCCGGCCGCCGAGATCGGGCCGCGCGTCGAGGAGATGCTGAACATCATCAAGCTGCCCCATCTCAGTGGTCGCTACCCCTATCAGCTTTCCGGTGGCCAACAGCAGCGCGTGGCGCTGGCCCGAGCTCTTGCCATCAAGCCGCAGGTCCTGCTGCTCGATGAGCCGCTCTCGGCCCTCGACGCCAAGATCCGCGTCTCGCTGCGGGAGGAGATCCGCAGTCTGCAGCGCAAGCTTGGCATCACTACCATCTATGTGACCCATGACCAGGAAGAAGCGCTTTCCATGTCGGACCGGATCGTGGTCATGAATGAGGGCCGTGTCGACCAGGTTGGAACCCCCTTCGAGATCTACAACCAGCCCAAGACGCGCTTTGTGGCATCCTTCGTGGGAACGCTGAGCGTGCTGAGCGGTACGGTCGTTGATGCGGCAAGCGGTGTCCTTGATGTTGGCGGACAAAAGATCGTCGCCGGCCGCGGCTTCCCCAACGCCAAGGCGGGCGACGCCTGTGCCGTCTCTTTGCGACCGGAGGCAGCTCGCCTTGAAGGCTTCGGCGGGCAGGGTGCTACCACCAACATGGCCGACCATGCCGAGCGCAACCGCCTGCAAGGAATAATCGAGGAGGTGGCGTTCCTGGGTTCCGTGATCCGCATCAAGGTACGCCGCGGTGACAATATCCTGTCGCTCGACACGTTCAACAATCCAGGCGTGACGCCACCGGAGCACAGCGCTGAAGCCACAGTCACCTTCTCGCCAGCGGATCTGCTGGTGTTGGAAGGCGTTTAAGGCGCTACAAACTCTCCGGATCAATCGCCAGCAAGCTCTTGGCGCCGCCGTTGATCTGCGAGAGATGGCCATTGCTTTCGGCGAGGATATTGTCCGCATAAAATCGCGCCATGGCGATTTTGGCCTTCAGGAAATTTTCATCGCTGTCGCCGGCGGCCAATCGCTTGCTGGCAGCGAGCGCCGATTTCGCCAGCAACCAGCCGGCAATGACCGTCCCGCAGAGATTGAGATAGGGTTGCGCCACGGCGAGCGCCAGGTTGGGATCGGTCTTGCCGGCGATCAGGATATAATCGGTACCTGATCCCAGGCGCTGCAGAGCCGGCATCAACCGGTCATGGAGCGCTGGCAGATCCTCGCCCTGGATGCCGAACTCCTTGAGATTGGCAGACATGATGGCGATGAGGTCGTGCATGGCGCGCCCCTCATCGCGCTGGATCTTGCGGCCGACCAGATCGATGGCCTGGATGCCATTGGTGCCTTCATAGATCGGGAAGATGCGGGCATCGCGATAGAACTGCGCTGCCCCTGTTTGCTCGATGAATCCGGCACCTCCATGTACCTGGACGCCGAGCGAGCTCACGCGCACGCCCTGATCGGTGCTCCAGGCCTTGACGATCGGGATCATCAGGTCGACCAGTGCCTGCTGGCGCGTCCGCTCTGCGGCATCCGGGTGTTTCTTGGCGCGGTCAAGGGCGCCGGCGGTGAAATAGGCGAGTGCCCGGGCACCCTGGGTCAGCGCCCGCATCGTGGCGAGGTTCCGGCGCACGTCGGCATGGTGAAGGATTGGGAGATTTGCACCGGGAGGTGCGCCCACCACGGGCGATTGCACGCGCATGCGCGCATAGGCGGCGGCATGCTGGGTTGCCCGCTCCGCGATGCCAAGACCCTGGACGCCGACGGTCAGGCGCGCATTGTTCATCATGGTGAACATGTGCGGCAGGCCCTGCAGCGGCTCGCCGACCAACTCGGCCACTGCACCGGTCTTTTCGCCATAGGCCATGACGCAGGTGGGCGATCCATGGAGGCCCAGTTTGTGCTCGATCGAGACGCAGGTGACGTCGTTGCGCGCCCCCAGGGATCCGTCGTCATTCACCAGGAATTTCGGTGCCACGAACAGCGACAGGCCTTTATGCCCGGCCGGGCCGCCCGGATGGCGTGCCAGCACCATGTGGATGATGTTCGGCACGAAATCATGTTCGCCATGGGTGATGAAGATCTTCTGACCTTTCAGCAGGTAGCCGCCCCCTCCTGATTTTCCGGGGCCGTCATCCTCCGCCCGGGTGCGGATGGCGCCGAGGTCGGTCCCGGCTTGCGGCTCGGTCAGATTCATGGTGCCGGTCCATTCGCCGCTCACCAGCTTGGGCAGGTATTTCGCCTTCTGCGCCTCGGTGCCGTGATGATAGAGCGCTTCCACCGCGGCTTGCGTCAGCATCGGACAGGCGGCAAACGCCACGCTACCGCTGTTCCAGATCTCCTGCAGCGCCGTGGTGACCACCCAGGGCATGCCTTGGCCGCCGTATTCGGGATCGAAGGCCACGGCATTCCAGCCGTCCGCCACGAAGCGCTGATAGGCGTCGCGATAGCCTTCGGCGGTCGTTACCTGGCCGTCCTTGAGGGTGCAACCCTTGTCGCCGTTCTTGTTGATGGGGGCGAGCACCTCGCCCGAGAATGTGCCGGCCGCTTCGAAGATGGCGGCGATGGTCTCCGCCCCTGCCTCTTCATAGCCCGGCAATGTCGCGATCTCGGGGAGGCCGGCGACCTCCTCCAAGGCAAACAGGATCTCTTTCAACGGTGCTTCATAGGCACTCATGACGTCCCCCGACTGGCTATCCAAGGGCAAGTATAGTGCAAAATTGGTTAAAGAACTTTGCCTGGATTGAACCGCCCGTCCGGGTCAATCGTGGCCTTGACCTGGCGCATGAGTTGAAGCGCGACGGGTGACTTAAGGCGCTGCAGCTCGTCCCGGCGAAGCTGCCCGATGCCATGTTCGGCGCTGATTGAGCCGCGATAGACAGTTATCAGGTCATGGATCAGGCGGTTGAAGGCCAGGGTCTGGCCAAGGAAGGCAGCAGGATCGTCGCCGATGGGCTGTAGCAGGTTGAAATGCAGGTTGCCGTCTCCGAGATGGCCAAAGCAGAGCAGGCGCACATCCGGAAAGGTCGCTTTCAATGCGACCGACGCTTCAGCGACGAAGGCCGGCACGCTGGCCACAGGGACAGAGATGTCGTGCTTGATGCTGGCCCCCTCGCGCGGCTGGGCGTTGACGATGCCTTCGCGCAACCGCCACAACTCGGCCCGCTGCGCCTCGCTTTCCGCCAGCAGGCCATCGGTGATCTGCCCTGCCTCCAGAGCTTCGCCCAGGGCGCGTTCAAGGGCGAGGGCCACGTCGAAATCAGTGGCCGGCGTCGCTGCTTCGATCAGCAGGGACCAATCGGCCGCCTGTTCCAGCGGATTGCGCGCCTGGAAATGCTGCCGGGCGAGGTCGAGGCCGAAGCGCGGCAGCAATTCGAAGCTGATCAACTGGTCCGCGGTCGCGGCGCGGCAACGGGCAAGGAGGGCGGGTGCCATCTCAAGTGCCGGCAAAGCAACCAGCGCCGTTGCGCGACTCCTGAAAGCCGGAAACAGTTTCATTGAAGCGGCGGTGATCAATCCCAGTGTGCCCTCGGCGCCTATGAAAAGCTGCTTGAGGTCGTAGCCAGTATTGTCTTTGTGGAGCGTGGTGAGGCCGTCCAATACCGACCCGTCCGGTAACACCACTTCCAGCCCCAAGGTAAGGGCGCGGGCATTGCCGAATTTCAGCACGTTCAACCCGCCGGCATTGGTCGAAAGATTGCCGCCGATCTGGCAGGAACCTTCCGCGGTGAGGCTGAGGGGAAACAATCGGTCGGCTGCTGCGGCGGCAGCCTGAATGTCGGCCAGGATGCAGCCGGCTTCGACGATGATTGTGTCGTTGGCGGTGTCGAGCGCACGGATCCGGTTCATGCGGCGCAGATTGACCACGACGGCATCGCCGCTGTCGTCTGGTGTTGCCGCACCCGAGAGGCCGGTATTGCCACCCTGTGGCACGACCGGGATGCCATGCTGGGCCGTGAGCCTGATGAGCGCCGCGCAGGCGGTAGTGCTGTCTGGCAAAGCAAGGCCGCAAGCCTTGCCGCGATAGAGGCTGCGCCAGTCGCCGAGTACGGGCTGCAGATCCACGGGATCGGTGAGAAAGCCCTTGGGTCCCAGGAGATGCACCGCTGCCTGCTGGAAGGCCACGATCGCTTCTGCGCTGGGCCGGGCCATGGGATACGCTATTTCCGCCGCGGCTTTGGGCCGACGCGCTTGGCGGCGGTCTTCACCACATCGTCATTGCGTTTCCTGGCTGGCTTCAGCCGGCTCTTGGGGCTGGTATAGGCGGCACCGGCAACGCCCTTGTAGGGTGGCTGGGCGATCGCCTGATGGCTGGCGCGTAGCGCCTCCGACCAGCGCTTGCTCAGCTCTTCGAAATAGGTGTCGCCGGCATGGATGCGGTGCACCAGTTCGGGCTGATACGCGTTGATGCGCAGTACCATGATGTCGAGGGGCAGGCCGACGGCGAGGTTCGAGCGCATGGTCGAATCCATCGACAGCAGACCAAGCTTCAATCCCTCGTAAAGATCGGTCTCGAAGGTCACGGCGCGGTCCAGGATCGGCTTGCCGTACTTGGTTTCGCCGATCTGCAAATAGGGTGTGTCCCCGGTTGCCTCGATGAAATTGCCGGCGGAATAGATCATGAAGAGTCGCATGCGGCGGCCCTTGATCTGCCCCCCCAGCAGCAGGGCGACGTCGAAGGCTGCCTGATGCATCTCGAGGCTCGGGCCATCTGTGCGATAGACTTCGCGTACCGCCTCGCCGATCAATTGCGCCGCCTTGAACATCGAGGGGACGTTGTTGAGCGTGCGTTTCTGCCCGGTGTCGGGGTCGGGTATGCCTTCCGTCACCAGACTGATGACGGATTGGGTAATGGAGAGGTTGCCGGAACTGGCAATGGCCATCGCCCGCTCGCCCGGCTCGCCGAACAGATGCAGCTTGCGGAAGCATGAAATGTGGTCGATGCCGGCATTGGTGCGCGTATCGGAAATCATCACCAATCCGTCGCGCAGCTTCAACCCAACGCAATAAGTCATGGGAATCGTCTTCTGTTCTATCGCGGCCACCCTGATGCCCGCCCAATCCTAAGGCCCGCCAAACCCAGGGCCGGCAAAACCTAAAGGGAAGGTGATCGGGTTGGTTCCGTTATAGACCGGTGACTGATTCCTGCCAATGCAGGGATAGCGGTTTCTCTAGGCCTGGAACTGCTGACTGGCCTGGGCAATGGCGGCGGCCGGCTGACTCCAGCGGGTCTGGTGGGCGGGTTCGCTCTGATAGGTGTTGGCGACGGTGACCTCGACCTCCATTTTCTCCGCCCGGCCGCCCAATCGGGCGCCGCGGATGGGGGAGGCGCCCAGATAATCGAGGCCTGCGCCGACCCGGATGTGCGATTCGGTCGGGCAAATGCCATTAGCGGGGTCGAAGCCGATCCAGCCGAGGCCGGTGACATAGGCCTCGGTCCAGGCGTGGCCCGCCTCCTGATGAATATTGTCGTCGGAACGCATCAGATAGCCGCCCACATAGCGGGCGGGAATGCCCAGCACCCGGGCGCAGGCAATGAAGATGTGGCTGAGATCCTGGCAGACGCCCTGCTTCATCTTGAAGGCGTCGATGGCTCGCGTCGCGGTATCGGTCTGCTTGGTGTCGAAGACGATCTCGGTGTGGATGGCGGCCAGCAGGGCATGCAGGATCTTCAACTCGCTGCCGCCGGCCTTGCCGGCCACGGATTTCGCGAAGTCGGTGATCGCTGCGTCGGCGATGGTGAGCGGCGTGTCACGCAGATAGAGCTCAGGCGGAAATTTTTCCAGGGCGCCGCGCACGATGCCGTTGGTATCCTGCATCTCGACCTCACCTTCGACGGTGATGCAGAGGCCCGAGATTGGCCCCTCCAGCGACAGCATGTGAAGCACATTGCCGAAGGCATCCTCACCCGGCCGCAACGTTCCATCCTGGTCGAGGTCGATCTGCCAGCGTCGCACATACTGTCCTTCATGGTTACGCGGCATCAGGCGCAAGGCCTGGATCATGGAGTGCACCGGATGATCGTAGATGTAGCGAGTACGATGGCGCACATGGATCAGCATCGGCGGCGATTCCCTTCAGCTCAGATATTGTGCGGCCACGGCGGCGCCGAGCCTGTTGTTGTTGGCCGTGAAGTTAGTGATGAATTCGTGCAGTCCACCCTGGAATATCTGGTCGATGCGGCTGTTCTCCAGCTGCACATGGATCGAGCGCGCCAGGCGCTGCGATTCGCCATGTCGACCGTAGGCGCTGCTTAATCGCTCGAGATTGGCGACGATGGCCCCGTAGCAGGACGCCAATGAACGCGGCATCTGCTCGTTGAGGATGAGGAGATCAGCGATCAGCCAGGGCTGTAATCCCTGCCGGTAAACCCAGTGATAGGAGGTGAGCGCCGAGACGGCGCGCAGGATCGCCGCCCATTGCGAATAATCGATGCCGCCACCCACCGCCGCGTGTTCGGGCAACAGCACATGATATTTCACATCGAGGATGCGCGCCGTATTGTCGGCCCGTTCGATAAAGATACCCAGGCGCGAGAACCAATAGGCATCGTTGCGCAGCATCGTGCGATAGCCGGAGCCATCGAAGCGCAGCGAGATTTCCTTTACCCAGTCGAGGAATTCCATCAGGCTGTCGGGGTCGGTGGCGCGCGCCGCCATGGCGGGCAATTCCAGCCAGGCGCTGTTGATCGCCTGCCACATCTCTGTGGTGATGGCGGTGCGGACGGCGCGGGCATTGGTCCGCGCGGTTTCCAGGCAGCGCCGGATCGATGAGGGATTTTGCTCGGAGATGGCCAGGAAATCGATCACCGTCGCGGCATCGGGCGTTTCGTGAACCTGGTGGAACGCATCGATGCAGCCGGCGGTCGCCAGCGCGCTTTCCCATTCATTGCCGCCGCTGCCATAGGCTTTGGGCAAGGCTGAAAGCCTGCTCGCGGCCTCCAGCACACGGGCAAGATAGTCAGCGCGCTCCACATAGCGCGACAGCCAGAACAATGAATCGGCGGTACGGCTCAGCATGTCAGGCCTCCACCACCCAGGTATCCTTCGTGCCGCCGCCCTGGCTCGAATTCACCACCAGAGAGCCAGCACGCAGGGCCACGCGCGTCAGGCCGCCCGGCACGATGCGGATGCCATCGGCGCCGGTGAGGACAAAGGGCCTGAGATCGACATGGCGTGGCGCGATGCCATTCTCGACGAAAGAGGGACAGGTGGAGAGCGACAGGGTCGGCTGCGCCACGTAATTGGCGGGATCCGCCTTCAAGCGGTCGCGGAACTGGGCGATGTCGGCACCGGTGGCATGCGGTCCCACCAGCATGCCGTAGCCGCCGGACCCGTGCACTTCCTTCACCACCAGATCCTGCAGATTGTCGAGCACATAGCGGAGATGTTCCGGATCCCGGCAGCGCCAAGTAGGCACGTTCTTCAGCAGCGGCTCTTCGCCGAGATAGAAGCGGATCATGTCGGGGACATAGGAATAGACGACCTTGTCATCGACGGCGCCGGTGCCGATCGCATTGGCGAGCGTCACATTGCCGGCGGCGTAGGCGGCAAACAGGCCGGGGATCCCCAGCATTGAATCTGGTTCGAACACCAGTGGATCGATGAAGGCGTCGTCGACGCGACGATAGATGATGTCGACGCGCTTGGGTCCCTCGGTCGTGCGCATGAAGACGATACCGTCACGCACGAAGAGATCGCTGCCTTCGACCAGTTCGATGCCCATCTTGTCCGCCAGGAAAGAATGCTCGTAATAGGCCGAGTTGAACTGACCGGGTGTCAATAGCACCGCGGTCGGGTCGTTGGTCGCATTGCGAGGTGCTGCCGAGCGCAAGGTTGCCAGCAATTCGTTGGGATAGTTCTCGACCGGGGCCACGCGGTGCGCGGCATAGAGTTCCGGCATCAGGCGTATTGAGATCTCGCGTCCACCCAGCATGTAGGAAACGCCCGACGGCGTGCGGGCATTGTCTTCCAGCACATAGAAATCATCGCCATCGATCCGCACGATGTCGATGCCGGCGATGTGGATGTAAATGCCGTGCGGCACGGCAAGGCCAGCCATTTCCGGGCGAAAGGCCGGGTTGCGCCAGACGAGATCTTCCGGGACGATGCCGGCCTTCAGAATCTCGCGCGGACCGTAAATGTCGGCGAGGTACAGGTTGAGCGTCCGAATGCGCTGCTCCAGCCCGGCCTTGAGCCTTGCCCATTCCCCGCCCGAGAGGACGCGCGGAATGATGTCATAGGGAATGATGCGCTCTTCGCCCTGGGCATCGCCGTAAACTGCGAAGGTGATGCCGCCGCGCCGATAGAACAACTCCGCCTCGGCCCGGCGCCGCTCAAGCTGCGCCGAGGTGACGCTCTCCAGCCAATTGGCCACTTCCAGATAAGGCGCCCGGATCGAGCCATCTTCCAGCCGCATCTCATCGAAGGACATGTGAGCTCCCTGCAGCATTCTTATCGGCAGCGTTGCGTATGGACCGGAACGGCCGTTTGGTGGTCAGAACAGCAAGCCTCATGCCAGGGAGGTTAAGGGATCGTGCCCCTGGAATAACTGGCAAATTTTTGGCACTTCTGCATCAGTTCGACACGATAGCCCAAATTTTAGGCAGCCGAGCCGTTTCTAATGGCGGCGGCATGTTAACCAAGTGGAGGCCCAAAGGTTTCCGACGGTCTCTGTTCATGAAATGTTTCACGTGAAACATCTACAGTTACGTATTTGGAATAACGGCTCGCCGCCCTCAATCGCGGTGGTTGTGCCGATTTGTTATGTTATAACGATGAGATCCCGCCGCCCGTTTCCGGAGAACCGCCCGATGGCTTTTGGCATGAGCATGACACAGCGTCTGGTGCTGGCGACGATTCTGGCCGGTGGCCTGCTGTTGTTGCTGCGCTGGGCGCTTGTCTGATCCGGGATCAGGTCCATGGCCGTTGCCCATCTCCACACCGATCATCACCACGCCAGCGGCCATCATGCCGGGCCGATCGCTGTCAATCCGGCGATTGCACTTGAGAATGTCACCATCGCCTATCAGCGCCATCCCGCTGTCCATCATCTGACCGGCGCCTTCGCCCGGGGCAGCCTCACGGCCCTGGTCGGCCCGAACGGTGCCGGCAAGAGCACGTTGCTGAAGGCCATCGTCGGCCTGCTGCCGCTGAATGGCGGGGCGATCGAGGTCGCCGACCGCGCTGGCCTCGCCTTCCTGCCGCAGGTAACCGAGGTCGATCGCAGCTTTCCCATGACCGTGCGCGAGGTGGTCGATCTTGGCCATTGGCGGCGCATCGGGGCCTTTCGGCGCCTCACGCCGGCGATGCGCGCGGCCTCGGCGGCGGCACTCACCGAGGTCGGCCTCGCCGGATTGGACGACCGGCCGATTGCCAGCCTGTCGGTGGGCCAGTTCCAGCGTGTGCTGTTTGCGCGCCTGATTGCCGCTGATGCCTCGTTGATCCTGCTCGACGAACCTTTCAACGCCATCGACCAGCGCACGATCCAGGATCTGATGGCACTCATCCTGCGCTGGCATGCTGCCGGCCGCACGGTGGTGGCAGCGCTCCATGACCTCGATTTCGTGCGGGCGCATTTCCCGGACTGCCTGCTGCTGGCGCGCGAGCCGATCGCCTGGGGACCGACGCGCGATGTATTGACGCCGGCCCACCTCGCCAGCGCCCGCGGCCAAGCCGATGCCTGGTCGGGTTCAGCCGATATCTGCGCCGCCTGATCATGTTCTATGAAGTTCTGATAAGCCCGTTTGTCGACTTCGCCTTCATGCGCCGGGCATTGGTGGCGGTGATTGCCGTGGCCCTCATTTCCGGCCCACTCGGCGTCTTCCTGCAATTGCGCCGCATGAGCCTGATGGGTGATGCCCTGGCCCACGCCATTCTGCCTGGCGTTGCTATCGGCTTCTTCCTGTTCGGCCTCGATCTCTGGGCCATGAGCGTGGGCGGCCTCATCGCCTGCCTGACCGTGGCGCTGCTGAGCGGCCTGGTGGCGCGCATGACGCCGATCAAGGAGGACACCAGCCTTGCTGCCCTCTATCTGGTGTCGCTGGCTTTGGGCGTGCTCATTGTCTCCATGCGCGGCAGTACGCGCGATCTCCTTCACATCCTGTTCGGTTCGCTGCTCTCGATCGGCAGTGACGGCCTTATCCTTGTGGTGGCGACGGCGATCCTGTCTTTGGCGGCCTTTGCCGTGATCTATCGGAATCTGGTGGTGGAATGCTTCGATCCCACCTATCTCCGCGCGGTCGGTGGCCGGGGTGCCCTGGCGCATATGGTCTTCCTCATCCTCATCGTGCTCAATCTCGTGGCGGCGATTCAGGCACTGGGCACCCTGATGGCGGTAGGCCTCATGATCCTGCCCGCGGCCGCGGCGCGGTTCTGGACTCGCTCGGTTGCCAGCATGATTGCGCTCGGCAGCACCCTTGCCTTGGTCTCAGGCCTGCTGGGTCTCATGGGGTCCTATCATCTCGATCTGCCGCCGGGACCCGCCATCGTGCTGGTCGCGGGACTGGTCTATGTAGGCTCGGTGATCGCCGGGCGTTTTGGCGGCTTGCTGGGCAGGCTCTTTCCGGGTGCGCATCTGCAGCATTGATCTGCCCAGGAAATAGGTTGCTGGAATGGACGTGCCGTTATGCGCCCCACGCATTGCCCAGCCCTTGTCATGCGTTCTGCAAATGCCCATCATCTGGCAGTTCTTCGGCCTTATGAAGGGATGACAGATGCGGCTGCTGGTGATTGAGAACGACCCAACCTCGCATATCTCGTTGCTGGGTGAGCATCTGACGGCTGCCGGCGCCGATCTTGTCACAACGAAGCCCCATCATGGCGTGGACCTGCCGGCGACCCCTGACGGTTTCGACGGCGCGGTAGTGCTGGGCGGTCCGCAGCATGCCCATAACGATGCCGACTATCCCGCCTTCACACCCATCTGCGATCTGCTCGGCGCCATTCACGACCAGGGCAAGCCGCTCCTGGGTCTGTGCCTGGGCGGGCAATTGCTGGCGCGCACCTTTGGCGCCCGCGTCCGCGTGAACGACGACTTCGAATATGGCTTCCTGCCGATCGACATCACGGGTGAGGGGGCTGCCGATCCGCTGCTGGCTGGTCTTCATCCGCGCCAGCACATCATGCAATGGCATGAAGACACCTTTGCGCTGCCGCCGAATGCCACGCGCCTGATGACCGGTACCACCACCGCCAACCAGGCCTTCCGCTATGGCGACACGGCCTATGGCTTCCAATGCCATTTCGAAATCACCCCGGCCCACGCCACCATGTGGATCGAGGATTTCAACCACGTCATCCTGAAGAAACTGGGCGAGGTCGAAGGCAACAAGGCCGTCAACCGCGCGCGTGCCGAGTTCAAGCAGCATATTGCCGCCGCCAATGACTTCTGCCGGGTGGTGGCGAACCGCTGGGCGGATCTGGTGAAGGCGCGCCGACAGGCACGAGCGGCGTAACGCAGGCCCTTCCCTCGGGTGGGCGCGCAGGCTACGCTCTCCTTTCCAGCGTCATGCAGGGAGGGTGGCCATGCTGAAAGTCGGCAAAGCGAAACCGGAACATGCGCTCGACCAGGACCCGGCGCGGTCCTATACCCTGCCGGCGCGATTCTATACCGACCCCGATATCTTTGCGGCCGAGCGCGAGGCGATCTTCTATCGCGGCTGGCACATGGCGTGTCATGCCAATGATCTCGCTGAGGTCGGGTCTTATGTCACGGCAGCGATCTTCGACCAGAAGGTGTTCATCTGCCGCGGCAAGGACAATGTGCTGCGGGGCTTTTACAACGTCTGCGCCCACCGCGCCCATGAGCTCCTCGCCGGCAGCGGCAAGGCCAAGGTCATCACCTGCCCCTATCATGCCTGGTCCTATCACCTGACCGGTGAATTACGCTCGGCGCGCGGATCGGAGGATCTGCCCGGTTTCGATCATGGTGAGTTCTGCCTGACGCCGGTGCGGGTCGAGACCTATGGCCATATCGTGTTCTTCAATCTGGATGACGAGGCCAAGGCTGCCGCCGACACGTTCGAGGGCCTCGATGCCGAGTTGGATGCGCAGATCCCTGGCTTTGCGACGATGCAGCGCCGCCAGACCTTCAGCAGCACGATCGAGGCGAATTGGAAGGTCGCGGTCGACAACTTCGTGGAATGCTACCACTGCGCCCCGGCACATCCGGCCTTTGCCGATCTGGTCGATCTCAACACCTATCATTCCACCTGCCATGCCCAATATTCATCACATATCGGCAGTGGCGTTCGGCCGGACAACAAGGCCTATACCTTCGACCCGAAAGCGCCTGTGCAGAAGAGCGCCTTCTGGTGGCTGTGGCCGATGTCGACGGTCAACCTGACACCGGGCGATACGGCCGTGTCGCTGTTCTGGTTCAATCCGATCAGCCCGACGCGGACCGAGCTTCTCGCCATCTCCTACACGCCGGACGGCAAGTCGACGCCGCAGCTCGACGCCGCCAGCGAGTATGCCGGCACGATCCTGAGCGACGAGGACAACCGTCTGTGTGAATCGGTGCAGCGCGGCATGGCCTCGCGCGGCTACAAACAGGGCCGCTTTGTGGTCGATGCCAAGCGCAGCGCCATCAGCGAACATGCGGTGCATCATTTCCACCAGCTCGTGGCGGACGCCCTCAACTGGCGGAAAACGGGCGCCAAGGGCTGATCCGCGCAAGGAGCGGATAGTCTTTTCCGGTCGGCGCGGCCATAAGGACGCATGTCGATCACGCCCGCAAACACTGCCCCACGCATGGCCCTGCAGGACTGGACCCTGCTCATCGGTCTCTCGCTCCTCTGGGGTGGGTCGTTCTTCTTTGCCAAGATTGCGGTGGCCGAGGTGCCACCGTTGACCGTGGCGCTGATCCGCGTGGCGCTGGCGGCTACGGCGCTGCATCTGGTGCGGATCGCGCTCCGTGTCCCGGCGCCGCGCGACATGGCCTTCTGGCGCGATGCGGCGATCATGGGATTGCTCAACAACGCCATTCCCTTCAGCCTCATTTTCTGGGGGCAGCAGGCGATCGGCGCCGGTCTTGCCTCGATCCTCAATGCGACGACGCCGCTCTTCACCGTGCTGGTGGCGCATGTGTTCACGGCGGATGAGCGCGCGGGACCGGCGAAAATTCTGGGTGTGCTGGCCGGCATGGCCGGTGTCGCCGTGATGATCGGCAGCGACGTGGCGGCTGGTTTCGGCGGCCATCTCTGGGCCGAGCTCGCCATCCTGGCGGCGGCCCTGTCCTATGGCTTTGCCGGCGTGTTCGGGCGGCGCTTTCGCGACCGGCCACCCTTGGTGGTGGCGAGCGGGCAGTTGACGGCGAGTAGCTGCCTGTTGCTGCTGCCGGTGTTGCTGCTCGATCAGCCTTGGACGCTGGCGTTGCCGAGCCTTCGCACGATGGGCGCCATCATCGCGCTGGCATTGCTGTCCACAGCGCTTGCTTACGTGATTTTCTTCCGCATCCTGCGCCGCGCCGGATCCACCAACCTGTCACTGGTGACCCTGCTCATCCCGGTGAGCGCGCTGCTGCTCGGCGTGCTGTTCCTCGGCGAGGTGATCGAACCCCATCACCTCATCGGTATGGGGTTGATCGGCTCAGGCCTCGTTATTCTCGACGGGCGTCTCTGGCGTGTCGGCCGCGCTGCCCTCGGGTTTTGAAGCCGGCTTCATGCGCTCCATGACCGCGACGAAGAATCCATCGGTGCCATTGCGCAGCGGCGTCAGCGACAGGGTCGGGCCGGTCGCAGGACAATCGGTGCCGATGACATCTTTCCAGACATCCGCGATCGGGATCTGCACGAAATCGGGATGCTTGGTGAGGAAGTCGGTGACCTGGGCATCGTTTTCTTCGGCGAGCAGCGAGCAGGTCGCATAGACAAGGCGACCACCCGGCTTCACGAGGCGCTGTGCCGAATCCAGGATGCTGGCCTGCAGTTTGACAAGCCGCGCGAGGTCTTCCGGGACCAGCCGCCATTTGGCGTCCGGATTGCGCCGCCAGGTGCCGGTGCCGGAGCAGGGAGCGTCAACCAGCACGCGGTCGAAGCTGCCGGCATGGCGCTTGACCCAGGGATCGCGCTCGCTCTCCAACCCCTTGCGCTCCACATTGAAGGCGCCGGCGCGCTTCAGACGATCCCCGGCGCGCTCGACGCGGCCCTTCAGCGTATCGCAGGCAAATATCTTGCCCTTGTTCTTCATGGCAGCCGCGATGGCGAGCGTCTTGCCGCCGGCACCTGCGCAGAAATCGACCACGCGCTGGCCGGGCCGCGCATCGACCAGCAATGCCGCCAGCTGCGAGCCTTCGTCCTGCACCTCAATGAGCCCGTCCTGGAAGCATTTCAGGGACCCGAGCGGATGACGGCCTTCGACGCGAAGGCCCAGCGGCGAAAGGGCCGTGGGCGTCGCCGGGATATCGGCTTCGGCCAGGGCGGCGATGGCTTCTTCGCGGGTAGCCTTCAGGGTGTTGGTCCGTAGATCGGTCGCGGCTTCATCGACCTGGGCCGCCATCTCCTGTTCAAAAGCCGGGCCGAACCGCTCGATGAGACTGGGCTCGATCCATTCCGGATATTCGAAGCGCACCCATTTCGGCTGCATGCCGTGCTTGAAATCGGCATCTTCGAGAAAGCCCGCAAAATTGCGTTCGGTGCGGTTGAAGGGCTTGGGGCGGTACTCGCCGCCATCAAAGCTGCCGGCGATCTTGTCGGCGGTCCAGCCGTCGATCAGCGCCAGTTTGGCGATGATGCGGGCGCGTTCCAGTTCCGGCAGGGGCTGCTCGGAATCAAAACGGCCGATCCACCAATCGAGCTTCGCCTTCTGGCGCAGCACCGCATAGGCGTGATCCAGCACCGTGCGCCGGTCGGAGCCGCCGATATAGCGCCGGTTGCGGAAGAAGGCCGCCGCGGTGCGGTCGGCAGGTGCGCTGCCGCCATGGATGGCGGCCAGCAATTCGATGGCCGCTTGGATGCGGGCGCCGGGAGTCATGATACGTGTTCCATAGTTAAAGTCGTTTTCAGCGGCCGCCTGATCGGTCCCTCGCCCCACGCCAGCTGACGAATGTCGGCCTTCGCCGACAGCGGGGAGAGGGCTGGGGTGAGGGGTGCTACACCGAGTCTAGCAGATCTACCCCTCACCCTGCCCTCTCCCCGCAAGCGGGGCGAGGGTTCGTCAGAGTGAGCGGTCAGAGAGGCCTACATATTCTGGCGATAGTTCGGGGCTTCGCGGGTGATCTGCACATCATGCACATGGCTCTCCTGGAGCCCGGCATTGGTGATCCGTACGAAGCGGCATTTGGTCTGCATGTCGGCGATGGTGCCGTTGCCGGTATAGCCCATCGCGGCCTTCAACCCACCGACCAGCTGGTGGATGACGGTGCCAGCGGGGCCTTTATAGGCGACGCGGCCTTCGATGCCCTCGGGCACCAGCTTCAGATTGTCCGAGACCTCTTCCTGGAAGTAGCGGTCGGCGGAGCCGCGCGCCATGGCGCCCAGCGAGCCCATGCCGCGATAGGATTTGTAGGAACGGCCGTTGAGGAGGAACACTTCACCAGGCGCCTCATCGGTACCGGCCAGGAGCGAGCCCACCATGCAGCAATCGGCTCCGGCGGCGATGGCTTTGGCGACGTCGCCCGAATACTTGATGCCGCCATCGGCGATCACGGGAATGCCGGATTTATGCGCACGCTCGGCGGCGTCGGTAATGGCGGTGAGCTGGGGCACGCCGACGCCGGCGACGATGCGGGTGGTGCAGATCGAACCCGGCCCGATGCCGATCTTGATCGCGTCGGCCCCAGCGTCGATCAGTGCCTGGGCACCCTCGGCGGTGGCGACATTGCCGGCGATGACCTGGGCCATGTTGGACAGGCGCTTCACCGCGGTGACGGCGGAGAGCACGCCGGCGGAATGGCCATGGGCGGTATCGACCACGACGACATCGACACCCGCATCAAGCAGGGCTTCGGCACGGCGCAGGCCATCTTCGCCGACGCCGGTCGCAGCCGCCACGCGCAGGCGGCCGTTCTCATCCTTGCTGGCATGGGGATAGGCCTGGGCCTTCTCCATGTCCTTCACGGTGATGAGGCCGATGCAGCGATAGAACTCATCGACCACCAGCAGCTTCTCGATGCGGTACTGGTGCAGCAATTTTCGCGCTTCGTCACGGTTGACGCCAGGCTTCACCGTGATCAGGCGTTCCTTGGTCATCAGATTGGCGACCGGCTCGTCCATCTTGGAAGCAAAGCGCACATCGCGGTTGGTCAGGATGCCGACCAGCTTGCCGCCGAGTTTGCCGCCTTCGCCGCGTTCGACCACCGGGATGCCCGAGATCGAATGGGTGGCCATCAGATTGAGCGCGTCGGCCAACGTCTGGTCGGGATGGATGGTGAGCGGGTTTACCACCATGCCGGATTCGAAGCGCTTCACGCGGCGCACTTCCTCGGCCTGACGGCTGATATCGAGATTCTTGTGGATGACGCCCATGGCGCCGTTCTGCGCCATGCAGATCGCCATCTTGGCTTCCGTCACCGTGTCCATGGCGGAAGAAAGCAGGGGAATGTGAAGGTTGATGCGGCTGGTGAGCCGTGTGCCGGTGTTCGCCTGCGCCGGCAACACAAGTGAGTGCGCGGGTTCGAGGAGAACGTCGTCGAAGGTAAAAGCGTCGCGGATCTGCATTGCACCAACCATGTTTGGCCGCGGGCGGCCCGTTCCGGATATGAAAAACCGCCCCTTTGTGGAGGCGGTCTTGGTTGGCGCCTCATCATACAGATTGGGGCCGATCTCACAAGCCTTCAGGGTCTGCGTCAGACGCTTACCCGGAATGCGCCAAGGAGTGCCGGCATCTAGGCGGGCTGTCGGAGACGTGCTGCCAGGAAATCGAAAATGGCATCCGGATCAGGGGCTTGCAAAAGCCGATGCGGTGTCGCGTCCGACGCTGCTTGCCAGTTAAGGGCGCCAAGCCGCGGCGAATCGCCCGTCTCCACCTGGAACCGGGCATGGCTAGCCCGGAACAGATCCGGACACAGCAGATACACGATGACCAGCGGGTCGAACAGCGCATCGGCTTTCGATTCGTGTACATAGGCGCGCAGCAGGTTGGCGACATGACCGGCGACCTTGCTGCCGGCAGCCTCGATCCGGGCGATGCGCGCGGGTGTCGCACTGACCGGCCGGGCCGTCTCGATGGTCACCAAGGTGATCGGAACACCGCTGGCGCAGACGATGTCGGCCGCCTCCGGATCGAGCCAGAAATTGTACTCGGCATGGGGTGTCGCGTTGCCGCCCTCGGGCCGGGTGGCGCCGCCCATGATGATCATCTCCTTGATGCCCCGTTTGGCGGCCGGATGTTCCTGCAGCAATCGGGCGATGTTGGTGAGCGGACCCAGGGGGGCGAGGGTGATGCTGTGGGGCGCTGCCTTTGCGAGGACACCGGCCATCCAGCCCACTGCATCATCGCCGTCAACGCCGCGGGAGGATGCTGCAAGGCCAATGCCGCCCAGGCCATACACGCCATGCACACCCCAGCCCTTGCGGGCATAGCTGCGCGCCAGCGGCTGAGAGGCGCCAACATGCACGGGCACATCGTTGCGCCCGAAGACATCGAGGATGCGGATTGCATTCTCGGCGCAAGCCCCGACCGGACCATTGCCCAGCACGGCCGTGAGCCCGATGATTTTGATCTCCGGCGAAGCGAGCGCCAGCCAGATCGCGATGGCATCGTCGACGCCGGGATCCGTGTCGATGAGGAGGGGAATGGTCATGGAGGGGGGCTTTGGTCTTTGGTGAAAACAGCTTAGCTCAAGGCACGGTGTTACTTGCGAAATCCCTGCGCCACAACGTAGATTTCGGCGGAATCCTTGCGGCTGGCATCCGGCTTCACATGGCGCACGCTGGCGAAATGCTTCTTCAGCGGCACCAGCAGCTCGTTAGTCGCCCCACCCTGCAGCACCTTGGCAATGAATGTACCGCCCGGCGCCAGCACCTCGCAGGCAAAGGCCAGGGCAGTCTCTGCCAGATCGATGATTTTGAGGTGGTCGGTCTGCGCATGGCCGGTCGAAGAGGCTGCCATGTCGGAGAGCACGACATCGGCCTCGCCGGAAAGCAGTTCCTTCAACTTGTCCGGTGCCGAGGCATCCATGAAATCGAGCTGGATGATGGTGGCACCCGGAATGGGCTCGACGAACTGCAGATCGATGCCGATCACCTTGCCGCGGCCGTCAGCAGAATGAACGCGGTCGACAGCGACCTGGGTCCAGCCGCCGGGTGCGGCACCCAGATCGACAATGCGGCCGCCGATCTTGAAGAAATGGTACTTCTCGTCGAGTTGCAGGATCTTGAAGGCGGCGCGCGAGCGATAGCCGCGCTTCTTCGCCTCTGCGACGTAAGGGTCGTTCAATTGCCGGTCGAGCCACAGGGTCGACGACAAGGTGCGCTTATGGGCCGTCTTCACGCGGGTCTTGAGGCCGCGGCCGGTGATCGAGCCTTCATCGCGTGTGCCGGATCGCTGGCCGCCACCGCGCTGGCCCCCGGCCCCCTTGTTGTTACGCATCAGAAATGCCACGCATGTCGAAACTCCAATTCATCAAAAATCGCCGGCCGCGATGAGATCCGCGGTCGGATGCGGCACCGGGTCGTCGCGCGTGCGCGACAGAGCCGGCTTGTTCGGTTCAATCATCTCGGCATCATCGCCATAGACGTTGTCAGGCGCCGTGCCGGTCATCAGGCTCATCAGGATGCCTTCGCGCACGCCACGATCGGCGACACGCAAGGTGCCGACCGGCCAGATCCTGCAGATGGCCGACAGGATAGCGCAGCCTGAAAGCACCAAATCCGCACGTTCCACGCCAATGCAGGGCAAGGTTGCACGGCCGCGGCAATCGCGGCGCGCCAGGTCGCTGCTGATCCGCTCGACATCTCCAAAGCGCAGGAACGACCCGTCAACAAGACTGCGCTCATAGCGCGCAAGGCCCAATTGGATTCCAGCCAGCGTCGTCACGGTGCCGGACGTGCCCAGCATCTGTACACCGCCTTCGCTGATCAACCTTCCGGCGCCGATGGCGCGGCGGAAGGGATCGAGCTCGGCTGCGACCTTGTCGACCATGCGGCGGTAAAAGGCCATCGGATTGTCGCCCTCGGCCGCCTCGGCGCCGAATTCTTCGGTCAGGCTCACCACGCCGAAGGGCATCGAATGCCAGGCCACCATATGCGGCGGCCGGCCGGGCTTTAGGCGCAGCCAGCCAAGTTCCGTGGAGCCGCCACCGATATCGAACACGATCGCCTGCGCCACATTGCGATCAAGGAGCGGTGTGCAGCCCTTGAAGGCCAAATCCGCTTCCTCGCCGGAGGTGATGATGTCGAGCGCGATGCCGGCTTCTTCACGGACGCGGTCGACGAAGCCGCTGCAATTCTCCGCCCGCCGGCATGCCTCGGTCGCGACAGCGCGCGCAAGGCTCACGCCACGGCGCTCCATTTTGGCAGCGCAGATCTTTAGCGCCTCGACGGTGCGGTCCATCGCTTCCGGCGACAACCGACCGCTCTGCGAGACGCCTTCGCCCAGGCGGACGATGCGCGAAAACGCGTCGATCACCTGATAGCCGCCGGCACCCTGCCGGGCAATCAGCAGCCGGCAGTTATTGGTGCCCAAATCCAGGGCGGCCATGATCTGGCCGGGTTTAGCCGCACGCGTACGCCATAGCGCAGGTGCCGGCGACCCGGATAATGCACCGTTCACGCGCAATGCTCCTCTGCCCCGATAGGTCAACCCATTGAAAAGGCGCAACAAAGAAAGGTCGCAGCCGATGGGAAGGCCGTTGCCGGGTATCTTCGTCACATATCCTACATGGATCGCGTCCCAAGATAAAGTTTACCCCCGGCGCCAATGCCCAGCAGGTGGCGACTGGCGTCTGGCTTGGACGCGGATACAACGCTTGAACTTGCCGGCGGCGGGCATTATGTTCCGCCCGCTTTCACGGCCCGCGCCCGACACTCTCGGAGCGGCGGCCCGTTGGGGGATCGTCTAACGGTAGGACAGCGGACTCTGACTCCGCCAGTCTAGGTTCGAATCCTAGTCCCCCAGCCACTTGATTTCATTGGATAATTCAGAACTTTTCACTTAGACCCGGTTGGGCCGTTTTGCAGCCCGTTTTGCAAATTTGTTCCGGCCTTGTGCCCCTCCAGCTTCGCCATCGCGCTTTCCGCGAGCGCCGGATCTCGGTTGAGATAGTGCTCGTCGAGGATGGCGCGCACCGATTTCAAGCTGAGGCCTGTGATGGTGGCGATCTCGATTTCGGTGGCCCCGGCGATCCCCAGGCGGGTGACGGCCGTGCCGCGCAGATCATGGAAGGTAAGGCCCTCGATGCCGGCCTTCGTGCATGCCTTGCGCCAGCTCGATCGGAAGCCGTCTTCGGTCCACGGGCGCTTGTCCGTGCTGGTGAGCACAATCGGCCCGACCTTCGCTGCCTTGGCCGCGTCGAGGGCTACCTTCAAGGGCGCACCCACGGGGATGACGACCTTCCTGCCGCGCTTGCTCTGCCGCAGCCGGATATGCGTGCCGTCATAGGCGGACCACGGCAGGCGCAGGAGATCGCCCTGCCGCTGGCCGGTCCAGAGTGCCAGCAAAAACGGCAAATGGAGATGCGCCGGGGCGATCTTCAGGAACGCCTCTTCATCATCTGTCGACCAGACGAATTCCGCGCGGCTCCCGCTGTAGAGCCGGCCGCCCTTCTCGCAGGGATTGGCGTCGATCTTCTCGCGGTTGAGTGCCCAGGAGAGGATGCGGGCCAGCACCGTCCAGGCATAATCGGCTTGCCGGTGCGATGACTTCGCGAGCTTGTCGCGCCAGCCGAGGAACATGCCGCGCGTGCCCTTCTCAGCCAGAGCCGCCAGCGGCAGATCCCCATATTCCTTTTCAATGAGTTTGATCTTGCCGATGTAGTCGTCGCGGGTGCGCGCGGCCAGCTTCAGGAAATCCTGGCTCTGCTGATACTCGTCGATGATGACCTGCATCGTGCCAGCGGCTGGCGCCACACGCTGGGCGAAGGCGGTATTGTAAGCTGCCATGAATTGAGGCGAACCGGGTTCGCCTTGGAGCTTCGGCCCGCCGCGCCAGGCGTACCAATAGGTCCGCACTGACCCGTCCGCTAGCCGAGCTGTTGCCTTAGCTATTCCCTTGAGCCTTACTCGCACGACGTGCCTGCCATTCTTCCAGCGCACTTTTCGGCGCCGGCTCTGCCTTCCCGATGATGACGATAATCTTGCCGGTCATGGTGTCAATCTCGATGCTCGACACGTCGGCGCCCGTGGCCTTCACGGCCTCGATCGCGCGCTTCACATCGGTTTTCCGGACGCGGCTGGCGGTTTTCACGACAATCGGCCACTATATGCAGGACAACCCTGGCGGGCAGTGGAGGCAGCATGCGATTCGGTGAGCGGAATAAAGAACGTGGCGCACCTGGACAAGTAGGGCCAGCAGCTGCGGAGCCCGCGCGCAGCTGGCGGCGCTGGTTCCAAGACAACATCATCGCTATTCTCGTGACAGTGGTGGCTGTGGCGAGCAATTCTTACATCATTACCGTCGAACGACGAGCTGACTGGCGACTGAGAGATCTCTACGAAGGTACGCAAATCGATTCTGCCGCACTGCTTTTGGATCGCGAACTTCGAAAATTTGAAGCAGCGATTGTCGAACTTCGCCTCGATCGCAAATTGGCAGAAGGCGGCGCTACGATTGTGGCCCCAACAGACTACGAACAGAAAATGCTGCAGCGGGTGGATACGACTGCGGAGCGACTGGGTGCCGTTGTCGACGACATGATTACCAAAATCTCGCCAAACCCCAGCAGGTTGCGTGGCAAGATGCTCGAAGCCACGGATGTCGCGTCGATGGTGGTTGCGAACTGGCGAGCGGCGAAGTTCGCCATCGATATGAGTGAAAAGCGAAAAGGGAAGCCATCTGGCCCATTCGAAATGTTCAATGTAGACGATGAACTCATCTACCTTGATGTTCAGATAGAGCGTGCATTCTGTGCAATAGCCACAGTAAACGCTGGTTATCAGAGCGTCTTTCTCGAGATAAGTGATGAAACTCTCGACTCTTGGCCACCACGATACACAGCCGCCCAATGCGTTGATCTCGAAGCCAAATGGCTGACCACCTACAACGAACTCAAGAAGAGGCGAATATTCGGGTCTGATTCTGACTTTAGGCGGAACTGAGTTTAGATAATGCGTCACGCGGGATCTTTCTCTTTGGTGGGCGGCCCACCCAACACTAGAACGGGATGTCGTCGTCGAGCTCGCCGCGACCGCTTGCGCCGCTACCGCTGCCGCCATAGTCGCTTTCGGAGCCAGGGCCGGGGTCGCGCTCGACCCGATCGAGCATGGTGAGCTCGCCACGGAAGCGCTGCAGCACGACCTCGGTCACATAGCGCTCGTTGCCGGACTGATCGGTCCATTTGCGGGTCTGGAGCTGGCCCTCGATGTAGGCTTTCGATCCCTTCTTCAGCCACTTCTCAGCCACCTCGACGAGGCGCTCATTGAAGATGACGATGCGGTGCCATTCGGTCTTTTCCTTGCGGTCCCCGGTATTCTTGTCCTTCCAGCTTTCCGATGTAGCGAGGGAAAGGGTCGCGACCTTTGTGCCGTCCTGCGTCGAGCGGATCTCGGGGTCGCGGCCGAGATTGCCGACGAGGATGACCTTGTTAACGCTGCCGGCCATATCTATGCCTCCTTTTGTTGAGCCAGCCGTAAGGCATGGCGGGCGCTGGCATCCGAGATCGTTTCCCCTGACTGCAAGGGGATGACCGAACGCTGCAGCGATTTGATGGTGTCGTAGACGGCTTGGTTCTCGTGGTAAATCCCTGCGATATCAGCTTCGTCCATCGAGAGAAGCGGATTGACGATATCGAGCAGAGCCTCGTGGGCCGCTTGCAACACGAGATAGGCGCCCGCGAGAGGCGAGGTGGTTTCGCCTGACGCAGGGGCGCTCGTCGGAACGGCGACGGTTGGGCCTTCCTCTGTCTCGATTTCAACGGCGGCGCGGGCCATCAAGCCGTAGATGCTCGCCGCCGGGGAATCCGCGTCGATGCCTTCGCGGCCGAGGCTCGCGGCGATCTCGGCAATGGAGTCACCGAACTGCAGAGCACGGCTGAAGACGACGAGTGCGTCGTCAATCTGTGCCTTTACCTGATTGCGAATTTTTGGGCTGTTGGCGAAGATCTCGCGAACCTCGCCTCTATCGTTGAAGCCAACGGTTAATTCAAAGACGTGAATCAGGTTGTCGTCTTTCCAGGTCAATGTCCTGGTGCGCGACTGTCGCCGGGCAGGCAACGGCTGACGCGTCATCAGCGGTACTCCATAAGGATGTTGATGGTAACGATCGCAGCGAGAATCAGGCAGGAAGCAACCAGCCAGCCCAGGCCGGTCAGGGGAATGCGTCGGTTGATGGCGCGGCGAATAGGGGAAATGGGCATCGATCCCTCCTCAGATCCGAAGGGGCATGACCACGCGCGTCAGGCCGGGGTCAGCGGGATAGGTCATCAGGTACGGTGATACTGAATCCGAATAGGAGAGCGTCGCGACGTCGCCATCGGCGGTCTCCAGGGCGGAGATGAAGTAGGCGCCGTTGACGCCAAGCTGCACGGGTTGAGCTGGTCCCTGTATCTCGATTTCGTCCTTCGCGATCTCGGCGGCGCTGGGGCCGGTCGAGACGGTGAGGCTCCCGGCTTCCAGGCTCATGCGGATCGAGCGATCCTTGCGCTTCTCGTCGCGCCCGGTGAAGCCGACGATACGGGAAACGAGGCCGCGCGCTTCGGCCATCGGCAGATCCACCTTCTGCTCATAGCGAGACGGGATGACGCGGCGATAATCGGGAAAGCTGCCGTCGATCAGCTTTGTCGTGAAGGTGAGATCGGCCCAGGCGAAAGTAATGAGGCTGGCCGAGGCAGTGACTTCGATCGCGCCATCGGCTGGCAACAGGCGCTGGAGGTGCGCGACAGCCGTTCGGGGGAGGATGATGCCGGGGGCGATCTTCGACCAGCTATCGACCGTATCAGCATCGGTCTCCTGGATAAGGTGCGTCAGGCGATGCCCGTCCGTGGCGACGAAATGCAGCCGGGCCTTTTCCTTGTCGATATCGGCATGCATGTAGATGCCGTTGAGGTAATATCGGGTTTCCTCGGTCGAAATACAGGCAAAGCAGGCGTTGAAGGCGCGGATAATATCGTTGGCCGCGATGACAAAGAGACATTCGTTCTTTGCCGCCTTGAGGGCTGGAAAGTCCTCCACCGGCAGCGTCTCCAGGCGGTGGCGCGCCCGCCCAACCTTGACGTTGGCGACGTTTTCAGCAGCGGCGAAGGAGATCTGGCTACCCTCGGGGCTCACGGCCGCGATGCGGGCGAGGTCGGCGGCGCTGACGCAAGCGGCACCACTATCTTCCCCCGCTACGTCGACCGCGAGCGTCATGAAGATGTCCATATCGGTTGCCGAAATGGTCAATCGGCCGTTCTCGCTGGCGAGCTTGACGCACGACAGAATGGGGATCGTGGTCGAGGCTTTCACGACCTTCGCCAGGGCGGACATGGCGCCATGCAGGGCGGCGCGTTCAATGGTGAATTTCAGGCTCATTCGTTGTCTTCCTCTTCTTCATCGGCATCGCCGTCATAATCGCTGTCATAGAGATCGAGATCGCCGAGCTCGTCGGCGAAGTGCGCCCAATCCGTCACGCTGAGCCGCAAGCCGGCGACGTGGTCGCGGATGCGCAGGGCGAAGAGGTCGAAATACTCTTCGATCGCGCGTTCGGTGGCGCATTGGTCCTGGAGGCTGGCGATACCGCGCTCCAGATAGGGCTGGAATTCGGTGGCGATCGGAAACTCGGCAATCAGCGCGGCGAGCGGCCGCTCCAGATGGGGAGGGATGGCGGGCAGGCCCCAGCCAAGATGCGCATGGCCGCGCGCCTCACGGCGAACGCGAGCTGCGAAGACACCGTGCGGCAGATCCACATTGGCGTGGACGTCGGTATAGGCAGGTGCCTTGCCTCCTCGGGTTTGTTCCTCGAGCCGCTCTGCCGCTTTCTCCGGGTTGTTGCGGCCCCATATGTCGATGCTGCTCATATCAGCCTTTCTCCCCTCGGCGCTGCCGGAGACCCAGGCGAAGGTCTGAGGCCTTGGCACGAAGGCGACATGCCTCTTCAGCCAAGGGCTCGGCCGCTTCGCTATCGCCGGCAGCTCGGAGGCGCGCGATGTTGATGGTGAGGGCAGCGATGCGCGCGTCCAGCTTGCGCGCATCCTGCTCTTCGAAGGCAACCAGCTCGCCACGCGGTACGCGGCTGGGCCGGCGGACGGCGCGGCGGCAGGTCATGCCGCCTCCTCGGTTTCGTCGGCGTCATCGCTCTCGCCGTCTTCGTCGCCGGCAGAGTCCTCGTCCTCGTTGTCCTCGTCGTCTTCCGCGCTCTCGCGTTCCGGCTGCGGCTTGAACCAGTCGGGATGGTCGAGCCCGGCCGCGTCGACAATGGCAATCTCGGCCTCGGTGGCATGGTTGTAGGGCAGGATCAGAGCCCCTTCCGAATCCTGGTCGTACTCGCTGCGGAATGCCATTTCGGTAAATTCCGCCAACAGCTCGTTGGCGCTCAATGCAGAGATCCGGGACCATGCGCCATTCTCGAGATCCCGATCGCTGTAGATGCGCGCCAAGGCGAACCGCGCCTTCAGCAGCGGGTCCGTCGCGAGGAAGGCCTCCAGCTTCTCATTGAGCTCATCGGCCTCCTTTTCCCTTTTCGCGTTCTCGGCCTGCTGCTGCTCGCGCTCCAGGCGCCAGCGTTCCTTGCGCTCCTCCGGCGTCTCGTTGTCTTCCTCGGCGTTCTCCGCCTCCACCGCCTGGGCGTTCTCGATATAGGCGGCGAGCCGCTCCTGTGGCGATGAACCGGGCTCAAAGAGTTCCGCGCTCGGAACCAGCCCTTCCTGCACCTCGACGTTGCCGCGCCAATCCATCGCGATGACGACGATGCCTTCCTTCTTTTTCTTGGTGCGGGTCTCCTCGTAGTCGTCGGAGGCATACCAGCCACCGTCCTGAATCTCCACAAAGGCCCAGCCCTCGGCTTCCTTGTCGGCTTTGAGATCCTGCAGCTCCTCCTTCTGGAGCTTCATGAATGCCTTGGAATCGAGCAGCCACAGATTGCCTTCGTCGTCTTCACGCGTGGGCCCGTCATACTTCTTGAGGTCGAAGATGGCGCCGGTCGAAAGGACGGCGTTCCGTGTCAGGCGCTTGCGGATGTCCTCGGCTGTGTTGAGGTCGTAAGGATTGGTTTTGATGTCCTTCAGCAGCCCCTTCTGCTCCTTCTCGTCGGCCGCTGTCAGCGCGCGGGCCTGATCGATCTTGAGCTCGCCCTTCGCGAGAGCGTCCTTGACTGCTGGCGAGAGTTTCATCGCGAGCGCCAATCGCTGCTGGACGAAACGCTGTGACTTGTGGATGCGATCGGCGATCTGCTGCGTCGACCATTCAAATTGCTCGTGCAGGATGCGGAAGGCATCGGCCTCTTCGGGCGGGGCGAGATCATACGCTGCAGGTTCTCCAGCAGGGCCAGGGCGCGCCCTCGTTCTCGCCGGCCATGATGACGCGGCAGGAAACTGCACGATCGTCGGGCAGGCGCTTTCTGCGAGATCAGCTGGCGACGGCGCGGTACCGGCGCTCACCAGCGATCAAGCTCGTAAATCGGCGCGCCCTTGCGGTCGATGTTGGGGTAGGCGCTGGGGTGGCGACACGCACCACAAGATTCTGCATCACGCCGTTTTCGGCGATGCTTTCCGCCAGCTCATCAATGCCGGCCTCGTCGAAGGTCTTACGCGGGTTGATGGGCGACTGGACGATCGCACCGTGAGGGATGAGGCGGACGGCGGGATCGCCGTTCGCGGCGGCGGCGCTGGCGCTGCCGATCTCGCTCTCGTCCAGGCCGATCAGCTCGGCGATCGAGCGCTCCAGGATCGGCGCCAAGATGCGGGCATTGTCGACCGAGACGGTCTGCACGGTGCCGGCGGCGATCTGCTGCACCGTCGTCTTCGGGAGGTTGTGGGCCTCGGCAAAGGCCCGCTGGCTGAGGCCGGTTTTCTCGAGATGGGCGGTCAGAAGATCGGCGAGCGCGAGCTTCTTCTTCGTCTTCTTCGACATGAGAGTCTCCGTGATGTGGGGTGAGGTCAGTGCAGGAAGGTTGCGCCGTCGAGGCTGGTGACGCGCTGGAAGCCATCCACCCCTTCCACCACCGCCCGGTCAGCAAGGTTGCGGATCACGGTGTAGATCCGGCCGTTCAGGATGACGCGGGGCAGAGCGGGGGCCTCTGCGGTGGGCGCGTCTTTCGACTGCCGGCGCGAAGCGATGGGGAAGGGGAGGATGGCGGCAGTCATGGGTCAGGCCCCCATGTTGCGACCGTGGGTGCCGCGATCATGAGCGACAGGGCGAACGGCGTTCGCCTTCTGCTGCAGGAGGGCCGGCACATCGAGCGCGGCGGCGACGTCCTCGTCGCCAAGGTGCTGGCGCTCGTCATCGTTAGCGATGAGATCGGGGGCAAGAACCGCCGCATGCTCGATCGCCGCGGTGCCCATCATGTCGAGCTCGGCGCGGGTGAAGCCGATCGTTATGAGGTCGCGGTCGTAACAAACACCGAAGACGCGGCGGATGCCGACCATCGCCTGCGCCATCTGCTGGGCGCGGGGCAGCTTGTTGTCGAGGGTGGCGATGTCGGCGGGGGTGGGGCGGTGCGTGATGCGACCTGCGCCACCGGCGTAAATGCGGGCCATGATCGAACCTTTCTAAAAGGGCGGCGGTTTCACGAGGGGACGCAGAAACCGCCGCCAGGCTTAGGGGGTGTCCCGAAGCGAACGCCGTTCGCCTGTGACGCGCCGAGTATTCGCTAAAATTCGCGAACGCGTCAAGTCGTATTCGCGAAAAAAAGCGATAGCGGGTCCGCTGCGTTCCGCGCCACAGTTGCTTACACTATGAAAAACTTGGAATTTTGCGTGTAATGCGCTGCGAATCGGGGGGGGTAAATGGAAGGTCTGGCCGTCGTTCTGGCACTGTTGATGCTCTTGGCTCTGGTGGCGTTGCTGGTGGGCCTCTTACGGCCGCGCTGGGCAGTGGCTCCGAAGAGCCCCGATGGCGAGGAAGTGGCACAAACTGTCGCCCCATCCGACAGTCAGGCGGCCCCGGCGCCGGCGCCGGCGGATTTCAACCTGGCTCGTTATAGAGAGCTGTGCCTGGAGCAAGTACCCGACGACATCTATAACCAGCGCTGCGCCGGCAAGTCGTTCGCTGGCGAGGTTTATGTGGTCAAGGTGAACGGCGCCCGCGCACTCGATGTCAGAGATTCGCTCACGGCAACGGATCTCGTGCTGTCAATTGAACTCGTCGAAGACGCGACCTGGGATGCGGCGCTTCCCAGCTATATCGACAAGAAGGCGCGGATCTCCGGCAAGGTGGGCGAGGCGGGCTTCATGCGGCGCCATGTGCTGGAAGAGGTTTCGATCGCGCAATGGTTGGATCTGTCGCCGAAAGAGGCGGCGCAGAAGGTAGCGAACGACGAAGCCCGCGCCGCATTGGCAGAGAAGGAGAAGAAAGAATCCTTCCTGTTGAGCGACGTCTATCCCGCTTGCGTCCAGGCCCTAGAGAAGGTGGCGAAGTATCCGACCAAGCTCGATTGCCCCTGGTTCCCTGGCATCGAGTATGTGGAGCGTGAGAAGGGTTGGGTCATCAGCAGCTCGTGCGAGATGATGAACAGCCTGGGGAATATGGTGCCGTCCAAGTTCGTCTGCACTTACGGCGACGGGGCGGTAACGAGCATCAATCTCGCTGACTAAAACCGTCGGATGACTCCCTTTACGCGGCCCACGATTGTATCTTCCTCGACCTGCCATTCTTCGGGCGGATAAACGGTGTTGCTTGACCGCACGTTGATCCGCATTGGCTTGGATTGCGGCACGGTACTGACGTGCTTCACCATGATGCCGTGACCATCGAAGATGGCAAAGATGCCGGCGGGCGAGGGAATGCGATCGGCAATATGGACAACGACGCGATCTCCTGATTCGAGGACGGGCAGCATGCTGTCGCCCTCGACTTCATGGATGATGAGATCCGACGCGCCTCGGCCAAAGAAGCCCAGGGGCGTCGACCACATTTCCTTGGGGTGTTCTACTTGGTCCGGCAGTTGGCCTGGCCCCATGCCCGCTTTCATCTCGATCTCGGGAATGTCGAGACGACGAGCGGAACTCAACTTCGGTAGCACTTTTTCACCCCGGGTCTTGTCGGTTGGAATCGTCTCCTCGCCCAATAGCACGCCAACCGTCACATTTTCCACGTCCGCGAGCTTCTGAAGCACGCGGGTTCCTGGCTCTGACTCTGCCTTCAGAAATGAGCGAATCCCGCTCTCGCTGACGCCGGCTCGTTCCGCCCAGCCATTCACGGACAGTTTTCGAGTCTGCATGAAGCGTCGAAAGGCAAGTCGACGCCGCTCGGCGTTGACCTGTTCGCTCTTACTGTTGGGCATCGTCCCTACTCGCTCATTCGCCGGTTTTAGTCCCGGAGATCGCGGAAAAATCGGCTCTAGGCGCGGATTGTCCCCGTGGTCGCGGATTTCCGCGACAACATAATTTCGCGAGGGACTTGACTGGTTCGCGAAATTTAGCGAATGATGGCCGCCATGCATATTGACCTCTCCATATCGCGCATTCGCGCGTATCGCCGCCAACAGGGTTGGAGCGTTCTGCGGCTCGCCAATACGGCGGGCCTTCGGGAAAGCACGATTCGCCAGCTCGAAGATCCGAACTGGTCTCCGACGGCGTCGACCCTTCGCAAGCTCGAAGCCATCGTGCCGGCGGATTTTCAACCGCCGGTGCCGGTTAACGAGAACGGCACAACCAAATCTGCTCCCGAGCCTGTCGAGGCGACAGGGGGAAGTGAATCTCCAGAATCCCAACATCGGATGGCCCAATGACCGCCGGTCGCAAGAATCCCAACCGCACCCTGCTGAAGCCGCGCCCGGCTGGCACACTCAAGGCCGCGATGGCCGCACTCGTCGAGGCCAGTGGCGGCACGGTGCGCGCCGCTGATCTGCTCGGCCTCGGTCAGGCCCAGGTGCAGCGCTGCTCGGATGCGGCCGAGCCGCGATACGAGCTGAAGCTCAGCCACGTGCGCACCCTGGAGCGCGATTGCGGCCAGCCGATCGTCACCGCCTATCTCGCGACCGAGGCGCGGTGCGCCCTGGTGCCGCTTTCAGCGCTGACGGATGCGCCGCTCGGCGCCGACATGGCGCGGTTCGGTGAGCGGGCGTCGAAACTCTTTGCGGCTTATGTGGCGGCGAGCGCCGATCAGCGTCTGACCGCGCAAGAGGCTGGCGAGCTGAAGGCGGAAGTGCAGGCGGTGATGTCGGCACTCGCCGCCATGCTGCCGGATCTCGACGAGATCATGGGAGCATCCAATGGCTGACGCTGTCGGCAACAACAGCGCCGAGCACCTCAAATCCTTCATCGAACGCATCGAGCGGCTCGAAGAGGAGAAGGCGAACATCGGCCAGGACGTCAAGGAAGTCTATGCCGAGGCAAAGGGTACCGGCTTCGATACCAAGATCATCCGCAAGCTGATCGCCCTCAGAAAAATGGAGCCGAACGATCGGCAGGAACAAGACGAGCTGCTCGATATCTACATGCGGGCAGTTGGGATGATTTCATGAAACTGGCTGGCTGGGGTCCATCACGCCAAATGGAGACAGGCAAAACCCAGTGTCGGCCTGCGGATGGACAGGCGCTCCGACCCTGAATGACGGCAGCGATAGCTACGCGTGAACGCCCTATGCGGGAAACCGTCAGAAAGACCCAAGGCGAATCTCCATAGCTGAGGGGTAGGCGTGACAGCCGGGAGAGACCGGCACCGAACTGAGTGCTTACCAAGAGGGGACATCGTGACAGCACCAGCATTGCCGCCATCTTCGATCCCGACTTCCGATTCCCGCCTCATCTTCGTCCGCCATCCACTACCCGGCGACTTCATCGAGCTAGTCTCGGTGTATGAAGGCGAACAGCGTTCGCTTGTCCTTGCGGAAAAACGCGCGCTTGGATTGATCCAGCAGCTCGGGCCATTTGCGGAAAGTACGCGCCGGTTCCCGATCTATGATCATGACGGTACGCCGATGGGCGATATCGGCGGGGACCATGCCCTGGCGATCATTTCGAATCTCGCGCGGGCGGTGCATGCCAATCGCCGCTTTGAGCGGACCCGCCGCCCATGAATGCCAAGACGGGGGGCGCTAACGCCAAGGTCCACGATCGGCAGGAACTCGATCGGCGTGTGGTCGAAGTCAAGCGCCGCCTGGATATCGGCCACGTCATCGGCGCCAGCGTCCGATTGCTCGGCACGGCTACCCACAAGACGGGCCTTTGTCCCTTCCACAATGAAAAGAGTGGGTCGTTCCATGTCTATATCGATGGCGACGATTCCCATTATCACTGTTTCGGTTGCGGCGCGCATGGCGATGTCATCGGCTTTGTCCAGCAGCAGCGCAACCTCTCGTTCATTGATGCTCTGAAGGAACTGGAGAGCCGCGTTGGCACCGATTTCAAGCCGCGCGAAGCGGCAGCTCCTCGGCCGGTAAAGAATGAAAAGCGGGAAGAGGCTGAAAAGAAACGGGCCGAAACCCTGCGCGAGACGCTGACGCGGATCTGGCGCGGCCTGGAAAAGGCCGATGGCTCGCCGGCCGAGGCCTACTTGCGCGGGCGCGGGCTCGATGTCTCGGTCATCGGCGGGGTGCCGCCCTCGATCCGGTTTCATCCACAATTGACGCATGTTCAACCGCTGCCTGACGGTCGCGAGGACAAGAGTGTGTGGCCCGCGATGGTTCAGGCTGTGCAAGCGCCCTCGGGCGAGATCATTGCGTTGCACCGGACTTGGCTGATGGCCGATCCCGAAAAGGGTTTCGTCAAGGCGAAACGGCCGGAATACGGCAAAGACTTTAAGGCAAAGAAGATCCTCGGCCCCTACATGACCGGCGCAATCCGCTTTGCCATGCCCGGCCGCGATGATTATGCCGAGGATACGTTGCTGGTAGGCGAGGGCTCCGAAACCACGCTGGCCTTCATGATCGATTGTGTCCGCGAGGGCCGGCGCATCGCGGCCTGGGCGGCTGGCGCACTCGGCAACATCTGCGGTTCTGGTGATCCGACGAAGCGGGCGCGCCGGCATCCGCACTTTCCCGACAAGTATATCCAAACGGAGTATCCGAACATGGAGCGCCCCGGCGTCATTCTGCCGGCGTCAGTCAAACAACCCATCGTCCTCGGCGATGGTGACAGCGACCCGCTGATGACGCGGGCGTTGCTCAATCGCGCGGTGCGGCGATGGCAGGCCGAGGGGAGGCTGCCGCGCATTGTCATGGCACCGCCGGGGCTCGATTTCGGTGACATCGCCGAAATGGAAAGCGCGGGCGGGGAATGACGAGCACGTCAACCTTTGGCCTGGGTGCGATGATGCTGGGCGGTAAGGCCGAGCCAGCGGGCCGGACGGGCAGCGAACGGCAGGCGCATGATTTCTATCCGACGCCGGAAGAGGCGACGCTCGCCTTGCTCGATGCCGAATGGCCGCATTTGCTGGCCGTCGCGAGGCACGGCGGCATCTGGGAGCCGGCTTGTGGCGACGGCCGATTGGCGCGTGTGCTGGAACGCAAGGGCTTCAAGGTTATCGGTACCGATCTCATCTATCGGGGCTACGGTGATCGGCGGCGACGTGACTTCCTCGCCGAGCGCGAACCGCTTGCGCGGGCGATCATCACGAATCCGCCCTTTCAGAGCGACATCGTGGTTGATTTCATCCAGCAGGCGCTGACGCTTTGCCCTGGCTATGTCGCCATGCTTCTCAAGGCCACCTTCTTCCACGCGGCCGAGCGCCAGGATCTGTTTCGGCGATATCCTCCCGCCATGATCTACCCGCTGGCGTGGCGGCTGGATTTCCTGGGGCTCGGTGCGCCGGCCCTTGAATGTGCGTGGTACGTCTGGCGGCGGCGCGGGCCGAGGCTCGCGGATCGCCTGCCCACCTATCGACCGCTGATGCGCCCTGGCAAGAGGAAAACGGCATGAGCGCGATTACCGACATTCTCGATGCCGCGCCGGTTGCCGCCGATCGGCTCGACCTCGATCTTGCCGCATTGCCGCGCAGCGATTACGGCAACGCCATGCGGATGCTAAAGCGGTTCGGCCAGGATCTGCTCTATGTCGACGAGGTCGGTTGGTACGTTTGGGATAGCCGCCGCTGGTCAGCCGAGGCTGGGCAGTATCGCGCTATGAAATGGGCACACCCAGACGGCCGAGAAAATCAAGGATGAGGCGATCGCGCTGCAGCGCGAGTACGAGAGCATCATGGTGATGCAAAAGAAAGACCGGCCGCGCGGCTTCGATCGCAAGGCGTATCAGGACCGGATCGACAAGCATTTCTCCTTTGCCACCAGCAGCGGCAATACGGGCAAGGCCGAGGCCATGCTGAAGGCCGCGATCCCCTATAAGCGTGTCCCGCCTCACGAGCTCGATGGCGATCTCTGGCTGCTCAATGTCCGCAATGGCACCCTGGAGCTGAAGGCCGATACCGGGGAAAGCGCGCCCCAGGTGGTCCTGCGCAAGCATCGCCGCGAAGATTTGATGACATTGCTGGCTGATGTCGATTACGACCCCGCTGCCGGTGCGCCGCTCTTCAGCAAGTTCATCGAGCGGGTGCTGCCGAATGAGCCGGTGCGGACCTTCGCTCAAACCTATCTCGGGCTCTGCCTCACGGGCGACGTCTCAGAACAAAAGCTGGTTATCTTCTCGGGCGTGGGTGCCAACGGCAAGTCGACGCTCCTCGATCAGATCCGGCATATGCTGGGTGACTATTCGCAGATCACGCCGATCCAGACTTTCATGTACGACGATCGGCGGTCGGGCTCGCAGGCCTCACCGGACATCGCCATGCTGCCGGGCAAGCGCCTGGTGCTCTCGTCGGAGCCCGAGGTTGGGCAGCGCCTGTCGGAATCGGTGGTCAAGCAGATCACCGGCAACGAGGAAATGACGGCACGGCACTTGAACAAGGGCTTCTTCGACTTCATGCCCCGGTTCAAGCTGGTGCTCTCCGTCAACATCAAGCCGCAAATCCAGGGCCAGGATCATGGCATCTGGCGCCGCATCAACATCGTGCCCTTCGACGTCGTCATTCCGGAATCCGAGCGCGACCTCGGCCTGTCGCAGAAGCTGCGGTCGGAGTTTCCCGGCATTCTTAACTGGCTGCTCGCGGGCCTCGGCTATTGGCTCATGAACGGGCGGCTCATCGCGCCTGACGAGGTTCGGGCCGCGACGGATGACTATCGCTCCTCGGCCCAGCCGATCAGCCAGTTCGCGGCCGACGCCATCAATCGCAAGCCCGGCGAGCATGTCGGCGCGACCCGGCTCTATGACCTTTACAAGGAATGGTGTCATGCGAACGCGGAAGACCCGGTCTCGCAGACCAAGTTCGGCCGGCTGCTCGACAACATGGGCTTTAAGAAGGTGAAGGTCGGCAACGTCTTCTATGCCGACATGGAGCTGAAAGTGCGGACGTTCAAGCGGGACAGTTCGGAGGGTGAGGAAGGGGAGGGAGGCGGTGACGGCGGCGATCCGAGGCCGGAACCGCCGCTCAATAGCGGCTGATGGACGGTTGAACTGTCCAGACGGGCCAACCGTCCACGGAAAACGTAACGCTCTTTCAGGACGTTGCGGAGGGTTGGAGAGTTTGGACGGTTTTTCGCCCCCTCCGCATATGCGCGCCCGCCCACACACACGACCTTTAATCTCTAAAACTATCCAACTATCCAAACTATCCATACAGAGAAGAAAGCAGGGGAAGAGAAATGCAAAAGCGAGCGAAGCTGACAGCGCCCAATCTGCCCCAGACCCGCGCCCGCGATGTGCGCGCGGCGAAAGATGTGCAGGCCATGTGGAATGGCGAGCCGCACGAGCGCCCGTCGAATGACCAGCCTGCCGTTGTACTGAAGCGCCCGGCGCGTGATGGTGTGGGCGAACGCCGTGCGCGCGATACCTCGGACCCGATCTCGCAATGGATTGCCGTGATCGAGCAGCAGCTCCGCGAGGCGGCTGATGTTGTGCGCCGCATGGGAAACTCTGGCTATAAGCTGGGCAGCAGTGTTGCTTGGCCCGCCTTCTTGCGTGAGGCGATTGATAGCACCGAGGATGGCGTCGAGCTGCCGCGTGTCGTTCCCGACAATGATGCCGCCGATCGCGCAATTGCTTTCCTCGTTCTGCTTTCGCGCCTGCCCGAATATGATCGTCGCCTCATCGCCGCGCGCATTGTTGCGCGCCAATCCTTCCGAGATTGTGCTGCCTACTTCCATCGTTCGGAGACACAGACACGGCGCGACTACCGCATGGCCCTTATCGCCTTCGCTTACATCGTCAAAAATTCTATGGCGCAGATGGCGCAAAATAGGGTATGAGAATCGTCATCATCGAAGTACCTGCGCCCGCCCGAGTCTCACTCGCGGCGGGCGCTTCCGTTTCGGCCCCGACCTGTGGACGTTGCGACTGGACCCGTTCGACCCTTGGGGGTACCCCCCCGGGGTCAGCGGGTCCTTCCTTTTGACCGCACTCACGCGGGCAACGCAGCCGCGGGTTCGCACCAGCTTTAGTCTGATTTGAGAGCCTAAAGTTTAGGGCTTTAGAGAGGGCCGAATGGCCTTTAGCGAGTTTAGTCATGCAGATCGCGCAAGGCTCGGCCGAGGCGAACGGCGTTCGCGAGCTCGTAACGAAAAGTGAGCTGGCCCGCCGCATCGGCGTGTCGGCTGGTCGCGTCTCGCAGTATCTGACCGAGGGAAAGATCTACGGCGACGCCATCGTTGGCGAAGGCCGCGCAGCGATGATCGATTATGGTCTCGCACGGTCGCAGTTGGGCCTGGCGCTCGATCCCGTCCAGATGACGGCGCAAATGCGCTCGCTGCCTGAAGAGGACGCGCCGACGTCTCCAACCGCACCGGTGACGTCGGATGAACAGCGCCGGCATCAATCGATCAAGGTGCAGCAGGCGGAACTGACCCTGCAGCGTCAAATCCGCGAGGATAAGGAATCGCGGGGCATCTACATGCGGACCGATGTGGCCCGCCGCGAATTCGCCAAGTCGATCGGTAATCTGATCGATGGCATGGATCAATTGATCGGTGTGCTGACTGAGAAGGTCGCGACCGAGCTGAAGCTTGAAAAGCAACAGGTCGCCGTTGTTCTCCGGCGTGAGTGGCGGGAATGGCGCGAGCGCCAAGCCGCCCAGGCGCATGAGAACGTAGCGGCAAGCGAGGAATTCCTCGCAGATGAGGATGAGACTGGCGATGGCTGACGGCGGCGCCTTCCTTGCGAACCCGGCTCGGGTGGCGGGCGAGGCGATTGCCAATGTCATTGCTCCACCCCCACCAGTGGATTTCCATAAGTGGGCGATCGACAATGTGAAGTTCGGCTCCGAAAGCCCGATCCCTGGGCCGTATAAGACCGAGCTGTTTCCTTTCTTCAAGCGCATCCTGGAGGTGCTGGGGCCGGACCATCCGGCACAGGAAGTCGTCGTCAAGAAATCGGCGCAGCTCGGCGGTACCGTGCTCGCGCAGATCTTCCTGGGTGGCTCGCTCGATCTCGATCCGTGCATCTTCATGTACGTGCATCCGACCGAGCCAAACGCGGAGAAATGGGCGAAGACCAAGTGGCGGCCAATGATCCGCCAATCGCCGCGCCTCACCGCGCTTCTGCCGGAGGGTAAGAGCCGGGACGCTAAAAGTTCGACGCTCTATCAGGAGCGCGCTGATGGGCGCGGCGCCGTGCAGATCACGGGCGCCAGCTCGCCAAGCTCGCTCTCGATGTTTAGCGCCAGGCGACAGGTCCAGGACGACTTGTCGAAGTGGGAGCACAACAGCGCAGGAGGATCCCGAGGTCCAGGCTGACAGCCGCACCTCGGCCTTCTATGACGGCAAGACCCTGAAGATCGGTACGCCGCTCGTGGAGCCTGGCTGTCGGACTAGCAAGCTCTATGAGCTGTCGACGAAAGAGCAGTGGCACGTTCCCTGTCCGCATTGCGATCACCGGCACCCGCTGGAATGGTCGAACATGCAGGCTTACATCGAGGCGCATCCGGAGGATGACCCGTGCTTTACCTGCCCGTCCTGCGGCGGGCTGATTGAAGAGTACCATCGGCGCGACATCGTTTTCCTGGGGGAGTGGATTGCCGAGAACCCCGGCGCGACCCGCATCGGCTTTTACATCTGGTCGGCATACTCGCCGATCGGTCGAGGTTGGCGGAGCATCCGCGATCGCTGGCTTGAATCCAAAGGCGAGCCGGCGCGCGAGCAAGCCTTTCTCAATGACGTCGTTGGCCTAGCCTTCAAGGGGCAGGGCGAGGCGCCGCCTTGGGAAGAGATCGCCGCTCGCGCAAAGGAAAGCGAACGCCGCCGGGGACTCATCCCGATCGGCGGTTTGCTGCTCACGATGGGGCTCGATTGCCAGCAGGATCGTGTCGAGTGGAACCTGATGGCCTACGGCCAGCACTTCCGGCGATGGGGCATCGATTACGGCAGGGTCGAGGGGCATATTAGCGACGAGGCAACACAAGCCAAATTGAACGAGCTCCTCGCTCAGACTTGGCCGGATGTCTTTGGCAATCGTCGGTCGCTCAATCTTGCGGCGATCGATGGCGGTGCCTGGACGAACGATGTCGGGGCCTGGGTGAAAAAGCACCCGATCTCGAAAGTGATCATGGTGCGCGGTGTCGCCTCGGATCTGGCGCCGCCGATTACCAAGGTCCGGCGCGACACGACGAAGACAGGCAAGCCGATCAAGTATGCCAACCGCTTCTTCAATGTCGGCGTCAGCCTCATGAAGATGTCGCTCTATCAGAATCTCAAGAAGGCCGATCCGCTCTCGCGCGGATATTGCGGCTATCCGGAGGGTTTTGACGACGACTACTACCAGCAGCTCTGCGCCGAGCGACGGGTGGCGAAAAAGACGAAGACTGGCTTCGAGCAATTCGTCTGGACGAAAGACCCGTCGCAACGGAACGAGGTGCTCGACACCACGCTCTATGCCGAGGCCGCTGCGGTGCGGCTCGGTTGGCGCGAAATGACTGACGAGGCCTGGGCGCGTCTGGCTGCAAAGCTGGAGGTCGTTCCGGAATCGCAGCAGCTCGACATCGAGCAGTTGATGGCGCCTGGCGTGTCGTCGACCGAAACCAAAGACGTCGCGACGGCGGCGACGAAAGCAAGGAGGCTGGCATGAACGGTTGCGCTTTGTCGCCCGAGCAGCAGCGCCTGGCTGATCTCGTCGCCGCCCGCGATGCATTGGCAATGGGCAAGAGCGTGGCGTCTGTCACGCACAACGGAAAAACGGTCAGCTATCACGCCGGTGACATCGGCCGGCTTGACCAGTTGATCGCGGAAGCGCGCACCGCTCTCGGGCTTTCCCGTCGGCGTTCCTTCGTTCCTAGCTTCGGTGGCCGTCGATGAAAACGCAGCTCGTCCAGGTTGATGGGGTGACGCCGTTGCGGCGCATCGAGGCCAGCACCTCCTATGGTGCGGCCTCGCGCAGCAGCCAGGAGCTGGCGGGTTGGAACCCGATGGCGGTCTCCGCCGACGCGGCTTTCCTGCCGGAGCGTGACATCATCGTCGCGCGTGTCCGGGATCTGGTTCGCAATGACGGCTGGGCTGCCGGCAGCGTTCGGCGCGAGCTGGACAATGTCGTCGGCGCCGAGCTGCGGTTGTCGGCAAAACCGGACTGGCGCGCTCTCGGCCTGACGGCCGAGTGGGCGTCTGAATTCGCAGGTCAGGTCGAGGCGCTGTGGCGGCTCTACACCGATGACCCGCGATTCATGTGCGACGCCACGCGGCATGACACGATGGGCGGGCTGTTCGGTCAGGCTTATCGCCACTATGTCGTCGACGGCGAGGCGCTCGCTGTTCTGCTCTGGCTTCCCAATCGCGGCGGCCGGTATGCGACGGCGGTGCAGATCATTGATCCGGATCGTTTGTCGAATCCGAGTGATCGGATGGACAGCGATCGCATGCGCAGCGGCGTCGAGATCGACCAGTACGGCGCGTCTGTGGCGTACCACATTCGCAAGCAGCATCCGTTCGATCTGCCGATGGCAGGCATCGGCACTTACGAGTGGGAGCGTGTTCCACGTGAAACCGAGCACGGTCGCCCGATCGTTATTCATTTCTACGACAAGGATTCGGCAGGCCTCACGCGCGGCGTTGCTCGTCTGACTCCTGTCGTCGAGCGCCTGATGATGCTCGGCAAGTACGACAAGGTCGAGCTGCAGGCGTCGGCTTTGAACGCGATGTTCTCGGCCTTCATCGAGAGCCCGTTCGATCATGAAGCGCTGGGTGCCATGCTCGATGATGGCGCGATGGACAAGTATCAGGACATGCGTTCTGCCTTCCATGAGGATCGGCGCATTCGCCTGGGCGGTGTTCGCGTCAACACGCTGTTTCCTGGTGAATCGTTGAAGCTCCAGACGGCGCAGCGTGCCGCCTCGGTCTTTGCGGATTTCGAGGCGGCGGTGCTGCGGAACATCGCGGCGGGCACCGGCCTTTCCTATGAGCAGCTCTCGCAGGACTGGTCGAAGACGAACTACAGCTCGGCGCGTGCCGCTCTGCTGGAAACTTGGAAAACCTTTGTCTCGCGGCGTGCCGCGTTCGGCCGTCGCTTCGCGCGCCAGATCTACATGGCCTGGCTCGAAGAGGCGATCGACAAGGGCGCATCGGGAGCGATCACCTTCCGGCTCTGCTGGCGCCAGGCTTCGAGCAAGGGATGCTGCTCGCGATCGGGCGGGCATATGTGCAGCAGCAGGATACCAAGCCGCGCATGAACTATGTCGGCGACGGCCATGTGCGGCAGCCACTGTACGAAGTCACCGGCCGCGTCGCGGTTATCGAAATTCGCGGCACGCTGCTGACCAGTTATCCGTGGGTCGGAGAACCGTGGGCAACGGGGTACGACGTTCTGCGCTTGCAGTTCGCTCATGCCTTCGCAGACCCAGATGTCGACGCCATCGTGATGGATGTCGAGAGCGGCGGCGGGCAGGCCTCCGGTTGTTTTGAGCTTTGTGAGTGGATCGTTGCGGAAAAGAAAAAGGCTGAGAAGCCGGTTGTCGCGATCTGCAATGACTACGCTTACAGCGCTGCCTGCGCTCTGACGAGCTGCGCCGATACCATCTTCTTGCCGAAGCTGGGCGGTTACGGATCGATCGGCGTGATCCTGGTGCACTTCGATTACTCGAAGATGCTGGAGGAGTGGGGTGTCAAGCCGACGATCATGGCGGCCGGCAAGCACAAGGCCGATGGCAATTTTCTCGAGCCGCTGCCCGACAGCGTGCGCGACGAGTGGCAGGCGCAGATCGAAGATCTCCGCCTGATCTTCTGCGAAACGGTGGCCGCCAATCGGACGGCCGCCGGTATCAACATGACGGTCGATGACTGTCTTGCGACCGAGGCCCGAGCCTATGCCGGCCGTCTCGGTACGGCCGAGGTTTTGAAGCTCGGCCTGGTGGACGCGATCCTCGCGCCTGACGCGGCTTTGGCGGCGGTGCTGGATGCGGTGAGTAAAGCCGCCGCGTGACGCGGGCCGGCATTGGCAATGTGGGCCGACCGGCCCGCTGAAACAGGAGAAGACAATGGGTCTCAAACTGCTGAGTTTCGCTCATCTCGGTATCGGCACGAAGGCGCCGAAGGCCAAAGCGGACAAGGACAAGAAGAAAGGCGCTCAGGCTCAGGCCGGCGCCGAAGCTTCCTCGGAAGAGGATGACGGCGAAGGTGACGGTGAGGACGATTCCGAGGAGGAGGCCGAAGAGGGCTCCGAAGAGGAGAACGCCGAAACCGACGAGAACGAAGAAGAAGCCGAGGGCGAGGAAGACAAGGAAGAGCAGGCGAAGGCCGTCAATGCCGCTCGTGCTGGCGAGCGCGCCCGTTGCGCCGCCATCTTCGCTGCCCCGGAAGCGGCCGGGAAAGTCCAGGTCGCGGCCGAGCTCGCCTTCAACACCGATCTCTCGGCGAAGGAGGCGATCGCCGTCATGAAGGCGATGCCTGCCGGCAGCAATGCTGGCCGTCTCGCGAAGGCGATGGAATCCGTCACCAACCCTTCGCTCGGGGCCGACGGCGGCGCTGGCTCCACCTCCGGCGGCGGCGCTGGTGCCGGTGCCGGTGCCGAGGAAAAGGCGGCGAACCGTATCGTCGCGGCGGCGAAATCCGCGCGCGGCGTTCGCAAGCGCGTCTAGTCGCTCATCAATCGAGTGCCAGCAAAGGGGCGGCGTTGTGCCGCCCCTTTTCTTTCACCTCTAATTCGGAGAAATAGCCATGAAGCCCAGCTTCATTACCGAAACTTTCACCCCGATCTGCTGATCGCGGGTTCCAACATCGGGGATCATCACCCGCGACATCACCTTGATCAGCGGCCAGAATCTGGGTCGCGGCGCGCTGCTCGGTAAGATCACGGCGAGCGGTAAGTATACCTTGTCGCTCTCGGCGTCGGGCGACGGCTCGCAGGTGCCGTGTGCTCTCTTGGTTCACGACACCAATGCCACTGCCGGCGATCAGAAGACCGCTATCTATGAGTCCGGCGAATTCAATGCCGCCGCGATCGCGATCGGCGCCGGTCATACCATCGCCTCCGTCCGTGACGGTCTGCGCGATCTCGGCATTCACCTCAAGGCGATCGTGCCGGCGTAAGCCGGCGCTCGCTAGAACCCATCAATCCACGCGGCGCACGCCGCTTCTTCTTCCCTCTGAAAGGAGTCCGCAATGGACATCTACAGCACTGGCGTGCTGACCCGCGTCGTCAGCAACCTCATCCTGCCGCAGAGCTTTTTCCTCGATCGATACTTCGGTGAGGAAATGCGCTCGGATACGGCCGAGATCAGCTTCGATATCGACACCCGCAAGCGTCGGCTGGCGCCCTTCGTGTCGCCGCTCGTCCAGGGCAAGGTTGTGGCCGGTCCCGGCTTCCAGACCAGCACCTTCAAGCCGGCGTATGTGAAGGACAAGCGCATGCTTGATCCGATGAAGCCGGTGAAGCGTGCCCTCGGCGAGGCGATCGGTGGCACCATGAGCGCGGCGCAGCGCGAGGAAGCGAACCTCGCCATCAATATGGAAGACCAGATCCAGATGCTGGTCCGCCGTCAGGAGCACATGGCGATTGATGCCCTTCTCGACGGCATCACCGTCGTTTCCGGCGAGGGCTACGCGCCCGTGTCGGTCAATTTCGGCCGTCATGCGGATCTCAGCGTGGCGCTTCTGACCACGGCGCGCTGGGGTGAATCCGGCGTATCGCCGGCCGACGATGTCGAAAGTGGGCCGAGCTCGTTGGCAAGCACAGCGGCGCCACCCTGACCGAGATCATTTTCGACACGAAGGCCTGGGCGCTGTTCAAGGCTGATCCGAAGGTGAAGGAGGGCTCTCGACCTTCAGCGCGGTGGCCAGAGCACCATCGAGCTCGGCGCTGAGCCGGGGCGTCGGCGCGACGTACAAGGGCAAATACGGCAGCCTGGCCCTCTACGTCTATGTCGACTGGTATGTCGATGACAACGACGTGCTGCAGCCGATGCTGCCGGATTACTCGGTCATCATGGGTAGCCCGCATGTCGACGGCGTCCGTCACTACGGCGCGATCATGGACCCGGCCCTGGGCTATCAGGCGCTCCCCTATGCGCCGAAGTCCTGGATCGACAACGATCCGCCGGTGCGCTGGCTTATGTTGCAGTCGGCGCCGCTGCCGGTGCCGTACCGCGTCAACGCCTCGTTCCGCGCCACCGTGCGCTAATCGACCTATCCCAGGCGAACGGCGTTCGCCTGGGAATGTCCACAACCAAGGAGCCTCTACCAATGAAAGTTCGAATGAAGATCAGCGCGGTGCTGAAGAAGGATGCCGCTCCGGTACCGCCGGGCAAGATCGTCGACATGAAGGAAGAGGATGCGCGCTCGCTGATCGCCAGTGGCGCTGCCGAACCGGTCAAGCGCGGCGAAGTCGAGGCGGAAGCCGAGACCGACGACAAGGACAAGCAGCAATAAACCCCCGCGTGAGTGAACAGGGAGGGCGGCAATCTGGCCGCCCTCCCATTGGAGCGCTGCCATGTCAATCGGGATCAAGGTCCAGATAGATTTCTCGGCATTTTCCGAGGCGCTCGATGCTCTCGGCGACAAGCACTTTCGAGCTGCCGGCATGATTGCCGTCAACGATACCTTGCGCCAGGCGAACAAGGCCGCGGTCAGCGCAATTGCAAAAGCCGGGAGCATCAAGGTTGCTGACGTCCGGAAACGGCTTCGAGCGATCAAGGCCACTCGCGAGAATCTCACCGGCATATTGCGTGCGTCAAAGTATGCCCTCCCACTGGTCGCCTTCAGCGCGCGACAGGTGAAGGCTGGTGTGACTGCTCGCGAATGGGGGCAGCGGAGAACTTACAAGGGCGCGTTTATCGCCACCATGAAGACAGGGCATCGCGGTGTCTTCAAGCGTGTGGGGGATGATCGGCTTCCAATTCGGCAGCTTTGGGGGCCGGGGGTTGGCCACGTTATGAGGGCGCCGGACGTTCGTGCAGATCTCGAGGCTTTGATCCGCGAGCGCCTGCCGATCAACCTGAAGCGACAGATCGAACGGCGCCTAAGAGTAATCAGCGGCAAGGCAAAACTGTCAGCAGCGTCGCAGCGGAAATTGAGGTGACGCCATGCCGGTCGATTTCGACAAGCTGCTGCTGCAGCCCTGCCACGATCATCTTGGCGACACTGTGATCTATCGGCCAAAAGCCGGCGGCGTTTTCAAGGTAACGGGCATCTACACCAGCCAGTTCCTGGCCGTCGAAGTCGCGGATCAGACGATTGTCCAGGGGCAGGATCAGACGATCGCCCTTCGCGCGTCGAAACTGCCACAGCGTCCGCGTGCCGGCGACGTTCTCACGGTGCGCGACCCGGTGAGCGGGCGAGACCGTGACTTTGAGATTACCGAGGTCATGCCGGAATCGAGCGGCGAGATCATGGTTCGCGTCGTAAGCCGGGAGTGAGGCATGGGATACCGATCCGATCTTCGCGCTCGGACGATCGCGGCAATCGTGGCGCGCAATGTCGCGCCGGCAGCCTCGGTTTACGACAGCCGAAAAATTCCGCTGGAGCGCGATGAGCTGCGCGCGATCAGCGTCTTCACGCTTGGCGAGGATGGTTCGGGCAGCAACCCGTTCATGACCTCACCGGAATTCCAGCTCTCCGTTCGGCTCACGATCGAGGCAGAGATCGAGGGGAAGGACGATGCGACCCTAATGCTGCAGATCGACAATCTCTGCGACGAGATCTGCGCGGCCCTATTTACCACTCCCGCCTGGGTGTCCGAGGTGCAGGGGATCGATAACTTCTCGATCGATTTCAACCCTGACGCCAAAAGCGACAAGCGAACGGCGGGCGCCACGATCGGTATGGACGTTGCTCTCACGAAGCGGTGGGAGCCGGTCATCCCCGATCAGCTTGAGAAGATCCACGTCAAGGTCGACGTCATCGACCCTGCTGCGGACCCGAACCTCCAATATCCGGGGCCGGATGGCCGCATTGAGGTCGAGGCCGAGTTTGAAATCGACACATAAGGAGTTCCCGATGTTTGTGAAACCGGCCGATGGCCTGAAAATTCTCGATCCCCTCCGCCGCGATTATCTGCCGGCGGAGGGCCGCACCGTGACGCTCGACACCTATTGGCGCCGCCGCCTCGCCGACGGCGACGTGGTGGAAGCCACGCCGGACAAGCCCGGCAAGAAAGCCTGATTCAACCCTTCCTCTCGATGGAGCTAATCCATGCCGATTTCCTTTGACCATATCCCGGCAAATATCCGCGTGCCTTTCTTCTGGGCGGAAGTGGATAACAGCCAGGCGAGCTACTTCCAAAATCAGCAGCGCGCGCTGCTGATCGGCCAGAAGATCGGGGCTGCGCCGGCCGTGCTCAACCAGCCGGTGCTGGTGACGAGCGAGGATCAAGCCATTGCCCTCTTCGGTCAGGGTTCGCACCTTGCCCGCATGATGCGGCTCTACCGCCAGAACGACACCTTCGGTGAGGTCTGGTGCCTGCCGGTTGGCGACGGCGGTTCGGCGGTGGCGGCGACGGGCACCCTGACGGTGACTGGCACGGCCTCGGCCGGTGGCGTCATCTTCCTCTATATCGCTGGTCAGCTCATCACGGTGGGCGTCGCCAGTGGCGACACGGCGGCGATCGTCGGCACGGCGATCAGGGATGCCATCAATGCCGTTGCCTCTCTGCCCGTGACGGCGACGAATGTTTCAGGCGCGGTGACGGTGACGGCTAAGCATCCGGGCCTGGCCGGCAACGATATCGACCTCCGCCTCAATTGGCGCGGCCCGGCTGGCGGCGAGACGCTGCCCGCCGGCATCGCCGTTGCGGTGGTTGCGATGGCGTCCGGTTCGGTGGCACCGGCCCTGGCGACTGGCCTCGACGCTCTCGGCGACGAGCTCTTCGACTTCGTGGCGCTGGCGTTCTCGGCGGCGACGTCGCTGGACGCAATCCGAAACGAATGGAGCGACGAGGATATCGGGCGCTGGTCCTGGGCGCGGCAGATCTACGGCCACGTCTTCGCTGCCAAGCGGGGCACCGTGGGCGCGCTCCAGACGTTCGGCGCCGGCCGTAACGACCCGCATGTGACGGTGGCCGGCTACCACAATTCGCCGACGCCGCCTTGGGAGTGGGCGGCGGCCTGGGCCGGTCAGTCGGCGAAGTCGCTGCGCATCGATCCGGCTCGCCCGCTGCATACGCTGGCGCTCATTGGCATCATTGCGCCGCCGATGGAGAGCCGCTTCGTCACCACGGAGAAGCAGACTTTGCTTTTCTCCGGAGTCGCGACCTGGACGGTGAGCACGGACGGTATCGTTCGCATTGAGCGGTCGATCACGACCTATCAGAAGAACGAGCATGGTCAGCCCGACCCGTCATACCTGGACATCCAGACGCTGTTCACGCTGGCCTATGTCTTGCGGTTTATGCGGCAGGCGATCACGCAGAAGTTCGGCCGGCACAAACTTGCCAATGACGGAACGAACTTCGGTCAAGGTCAGGCCATCGTTACGCCGCGCATCATCCGCGCCGAGCTGGTCGCTCAGTATTCGGCGCTGATGTCGCAGGGCCTCGTCGAGAACATCGAGGCCTTCAAGGAACATCTGATTGTCGAGCGCAATCCGAACGATCCCAATCGGGTGGACGTGCTCTACACGCCGGATCTGGTCAACCAGTTGCGGATCTTCGCAGTCAACGCTCAGTTCCGCCTGCAGTATCCGCAGGCGGCCTGAAGCCCGGCAACGCTCACATATAAGGAGAGATCAATATGAGCAGCAATCGCGTTGCCGGCGTCGCCTTTATCAAGGTCGACGGCGAGCAATATGCCCTGCGCGGCAACCTGACCGTCAACATCGATGCGTTCACGCGCACCGGTGTTGCCGGTCAGGACGGCGTGCATGGCTATACCGAGGCGCCGCAGGTGCCGTTCATTTCCGGCGACATCTCGGATTCCGCCGGCCTGCCGCTGCAGGACATCGCCAAGATTACGGACTCGACCGTGGTGGCAGAGCTTGCCAACGGCAAGTCATACATCCTGCGGAACGCCTGGGCGGCGGAATCGCGGGAGCTGAATGCCGCTGAGGGCACGATCAGCGTGCGCTTCGAAGGCATGCAGGGCGAGGAGATCAAGCCGTGAGCGAGGAAGTCGAAAGCAAACCGGTAACGCTGAAGAAGCCGATCCGGGTAGGCTCGACGGAAATTCGCGAGCTGGACGTCCGCGAGCCGTCGATGGGCGATATCGAGGAGGCGGCGAAGCTGAGCGGAAATCAGGTGACGGTTAGCATCCGCCTCCTGGAAAAGCTCGTCTTCGCGCCGGAATTCCCCGATACGCCGATTACGGCCGCGATGCTGCGGAAGCTGCCGCTTGCTGACGGGATGGCGCTCAGCAAGAAGGTGGCCGATTTTTTTCCCGACGACCCGGCGACTGGCGAGACCGCCTAGCGGATCTCGCCTTCGTCTTCCATTGGCAGCCGAGCGAGCTCATGGCGTTGACGTCAACCGAGCTTGAACATTGGCACAAGCAGGCGCATCGCCTGCTGCGCGAAACGAAGGGCACGAGGCATGTCTGACGAGAACGACATTCCGGTAAATGCCATTGTGCAGGTTGTCGACCGGGTGACGGCGCCGATCCAGAAGATTCAGGATCGGATCAAGAAAATCACCAAGCCGGTCGAGGATGTGAACAAGGCGATGGGCCGGCTTGGTAAGGTCGGCGATCTGACCCGCCTCACTGGCGGATTTCAGGGAGTCATCCGCTCGGTCGGCAATCTGCGCAGCCATGTCGTCGGGTTGCTCGGCCCGCTGGCGGCGATCGGCGCGGGTGCCAGCATCGCCGGTCTGGCGAACATCGTGAAGTCCTATGCCGACTATGGCGGGCAGATCGATGACATGTCGCAGCGTATCGGCGTGAACGTCCAGGCCATCCAAGAATGGATGTACGCGGCGAAGCTCGCGGGCGTCGAGGAAGGTGAGCTGGAGCAAAGCATCAAGAAGTTCAACAAGACGATTGCGGACGCGTCGTCTGCTCAGAGCAAGAGTGGTGCGGCGCTGTTCCGAAAACTCGGAATCAGCGTGAAGGATGCGAATGGTCGGTTAAAGACGGCCGAGCAATTGCTGCCGGAAGTGGCCGATGGGATTGCTCGAATTCAAGACCCGGCGGTTCGAACGGCGGCATTGATGGAGTTCTTTGGCCGCAGCGGCGCGAACCTTGGGCCGCTCTTCAAGGACGGCGCGGCGGGTATCGCGGCGGCGTCGAAGGAAGCGAAAGAGCTCGGCAAGGTTTTGACTGACGAGCAGATTGCCGCTGCCGCTGAATTTGGCGACGAGCTCGATCGATTGAGCACGGCGGCAACGGGGCTGGGGCATGGGATCGCGGCGGCGTTAATGCCGACGCTTCTACCGCTCATTCAGAAGCTGACTGCGTGGATCAAAGCGAACCGCGAAGTCATCGCTTCCAAGATCAGCGCCTTCATCGATCGGTTTGCCGGCGCCCTGGCGAAGGTCAACTGGACGGCTTTTGGACAGGGTATCGAGAAGGTTCTCGGCTTCATTGGCCGCTTTGTTGATCTGATCGGTGGGTGGGAGAATGCCATTATCGGCGTTATTGCCGTGATGAATGGCGGCCTCATTGCCGCCCTGGCGGGTGTCGTCTCGTCGTTTGCCAAGCTTGGCGTGGTACTGCTTACGAACCCGTTGGGCCTCATCATCACGGCCGCTGCCGCCGCTGGCGTTGCTGCCTACATGCTCATCACGCATTGGGATGAGGTTGTCGCCTTCTTCAAGGAAGTCGGCGCCTGGATCTATGGCTATGTCGAGGAGCCTTTCACGAGGGTCTTCAACAACGTGAAGGATCTCGTCGGGAGCGTTGCCGATTGGATCATGGAAAAGATCGGATGGCTCACCGACGGCATCGGCAAGGTTGTCGATCTGGCGAGCCAGGCCGGCAGCATTGCTTCGGGTCTCGGCAACAAGATCACGGGCTTTGGCAGTGACATTGCCAATGGCCTCGGCAATCTGATGCCGGATTTCAGCGGCGGCAACATGGCCCTGGCGGGGGCTGCGGCGGGTGGCGGTGCGGCTTATTCGCCGCGTCTGCCCTTGGCGCAGATGGCTCCGACCGGGCAGGTCGACGTTCGCGTCGACTTCCGCAATGTGCCGGCGGGCACTGAGGTCAAGGCAAAGAGCGGCGGGGCGGCGGTTGGCGAAATGGAAGTCGGCCGATCGCGGCGCAACACGCTTTGAACTGAGGGGATAGGCGATGGCCTGGCGTGATGAACTTCGGCCGGCAAGCTTCCGGGGAAATGCATTCTTCGTGGGGCAGGCCGGCGGTGCATCTGGCCGGCGCCTCGCCGTCCATGAATATCCGCAGCGGGACGAGCCCTTTGCGGAGGATATGGGCCGCTCCACGCGGCGCTTTACCCTGACCGGCTACGTGCTGGGGCCGGATTACATGGCCGCGCGGGATGCCCTTATTCGGGCCTGCGAGGTCGCAGGGCCTGGGCCATTGGTGCATCCCTATCGCGGCGAGATCCAGGTCTCTTGCGAGTCCGTGCGCTGGACCGAATCTCAGGAAGAGGGCGGCATCTGCCGCTTTGAGCTGGGCTTCGTCGAAGGCGCCGAGAACCGCTACCCCGCCGCGCCGGTCAATACGCGCGGAGCCGTCATCGATGCCGCCTCTCTCTCCTCGGAGGCGTCGATGGCCGGCTTCGCGCGGCTCTATCGCTGGCAGGGCTTGCAGGATTTCATCGTCGACACCTCTGCCGGTGGCTTGCGTGACTTCGCCGCTTCGGTGGCGGGGTTGCAGCAGGGTGCCGGCGCGGTGTCTGACGGCGGGCTGGTGACGTCGCTCGATGATGTCGCGCGCACGATCTTCGGCCAGGCTGACAGCATCGCTCGGTCGGACGGGATTCCCGGCCAGATCGGCAATGCGCTCTCGCTGCTGCGGCGCGTTCATGCCGACGCGGCGACGGCGATGCGCGGGCTGGCGACATTGCGGGATTTCGTCGTGTCGTCGCCGGAACCGATCTACCTGACCAGCAATCGGGAGATCGAGGCGCAGAACGCCACGGGACTGACGAACCTCGTTCGCGAGATCGCTGTAACCGAGCAGGCCAGGGCCAGTGCTAACCGGACCTTTGCTTCCTATCAGGAGGCGATCGGGGTGCGGGACAGCTTGGTTGCCGATCTGGAGACGGTGCTGGTAGCGGCCGGCAATCGCGGTGACGACGATGCCTATCGCGCTGTCACCGGCTTGCAGACGGCGGTGACGCGGGATCTGACCGAGCGCGGGGCCAGCCTCGCGCATATCGTCCATCCGGTTGTACCGAGCGCGTTGCCATCGCTGGTGGCGGCGCACCGGTTTCACGTCGATGTCGATCGTGAGGCCGAGGTTATCGCGCGGAACCCAGGCCCGCATCCGGCCTGGATGCGAGAGAGGCTCGAGGTTCTCTCCCGCTAGATCGAAAGCGGTGAGAGAACATGCTGACATTGATGGTTGCCGGCCGCCTTTTCGAAGGCTGGACGGCTGTAAGCGTCAGCCGGTCGGTTGATAGCGCGGCGTCGAGCTTCGATATCGAGCTGACCGAAAAGTGGTCGGAGGGCAGCAGCGAGCCTTTCGCCGGGCAGATCCGGCCGGGCGCGCCCTGTCGCGTTCTGCTCGATCGCGAGCTGGTGATTACGGGCTACGTCGACACCTATAGCCCGAGCTATGACGCCACGACGCACTCGGTTCGGGTGGCCGGGCGAAGCCGCACGGGCGATGCGGTCGACTGTTCGGCGGTCGTGCCGGGTGGCCAGTTCAGCGGTTATGACGTTGCTCAGATCGCCAAGCGTTTGTGCGGTGAGGTTGGCGTCGGCGTCGTTGTTGAATCCGGTCCTGGCGCTCCGTTCCCGGACGTCCAGGTGCAGCAGGGGGAGAGTATCTTTGAGCTCATCGAAAGGCTGTGCCGCCTGCGGGCGCTTCTGGTCTGCGACAATGAAGCTGGAAATCTCGTCCTTACCCGCGCTGGCATCCGAAGCTCTGGCGGCACGCTACGGCAAGGCGAAAATATCCTTACCGCCTCCGCCGATCTCTCAGTCGGCGAGCGGTACAGCGATTACATCGTCAAGGGGCAGCAAGCTTCAAGCGACGATGTCAATGGGCTTGAAGCGACTGAAACGGTAGCGAGCATTCGCGACCCTGGCGTCGATCGGTATCGGCCCAAGCTCATCGTGGCTGAGGGCCAGGCGGACGTGGCAACCGCGCGGGACCGGGCCAATTGGGAAAAGTTGACGCGCGGGGCGAACGGCGTTCGCGCCACCGTCCAGGTCCAGGGCTGGCGGGACATCGTTTCAGGCCGGCTCTGGCGTGCCAACGAGATGGTCGTTGTGGATTCGCCCTGGCTTGGGTTGACGCGGGATCTGCTGATTGCCGGTGTGAACTACCGGCTGGACGAGAAAGGCACGGTCGCGGAGTTGACCTTGGCACCGCCAGAGGCCTTCACGCCGGAGCCGGCTTCGCCAGATAGCGCAAGCGGTGGCGGCGGCGGATTGTGGTCGATTCTCGACGGTGAGGGTGCGCTCTCGCCGCCGATCGGCCGCGTCGAAGGCAACGATATTGATCTCACCGCACGAGGCTGAAAATGGTGAAGGATGCCTTGCGCGATCTCATTCGCCGCACGCGGATGAGCATCGGCCGCGCGGTCCTGGCGGCGATCAATGACGCAACCGGCCTGCAAGAAACGCAGATCCGGCTGATGCAGGACGAGGTCAAGGGCGGCGTCGCTCACTTGCAGAGCTATGGTCTGACCGTCCACCCGTTGCCGGGTGCGGAAGGTCTGGTGCTCTTCGTCGGCGGCAACCGTGATCATGGCGTTGCAATCAAGTTCGACGATCGGCGCTATCGCATCCGCAACCTGGCCCCTGGCGAGGTCGCGGTTTACACGCATGAGAACCTGCAGTCGGGCGGGCATCGCATTGTCCTCCGCAAGAATCAGGATCTCGAAGTGGCGATCGGCCGCGACATCAACGAGGAAGTCGGCCGTGACCATAACCAAACGATCGGCCGGGACGGCGCAATCGAAGCGGGCCGCTATTACGTGATCGAGGCAGGGGAGCGGATCGAGCTCGTCTGCGGGTCTTCGATTATCCGGCTGCTGCCTGAGAAGGTGCAGATCATCGGCGATAAGGTAGAGGTGATTACCGATGGCTGAGCATGGCGTTGCAGTGGACGCGCTGGATTATGCCGGCGGGGTGCAGCTCATCCAGGCCTGCGAGAACTTCACCTATAACGGCCATCCGGTTGTGGCTCTCGGGGATCTCGTCCAGGGCCACGGCGATCCACCGCACTCGCCGCTGCCGCCGATGGTGCAGGGGACGAGCTGGTTCACGATCAACGGCATTCCAATCTGCCGCCAGGGACACATTGCGATCTGCGGCCACCCGACCACAGGGCGGCCGGACTTCGTCGTGATCGAGTGAGGGTGCATGGTCGATTTCTCGCATACTTGGTCCGCAGCGGCGCTGTCGGGCGATTGGCTGCTGGAGCCGCCGGGTCCGTCGGCCGAGGCGGATCTGCGCACGGCGGTCATTATCTCGCTCATGACCGATCGTCTGGCGCTGGTCGATGATCGCCTCCCGGATGAGGCGACGACACGGCGCGGTTGGTGGGCCGATACGGGGGGGCCGGGCCTGGAAGTTGGCAACATCGGCTCGCGGCTCTGGTTGCTCTGCCGGGAAAAGCGCACTGAGAACGTGCGGCGCCGGGCGATCGAGTATTCGCGGGAAGCCCTGCGATGGCTGGTCGAGGACGGCATCGCCAAGTCGATCGAGGTTGAGGCCGAATGGAACGGCATCGATCGCCTCGACCTCCTCATCACGCTCTACCGCAACGACGGCGAGCCGATCCGGCAGCGCCTCGATTGGGTTTGGGATCAATTGAACGGGCTTGCAAGCCCGCCCGCCTGAAGGATCAGCGATGTTTCAGCGACCGACCTTGACCGAGCTGCGGCAGCGCAGCGCGGCGGATTTCAGTGCGCGCCTGCCGGGGGCGGATTCGCGCCTCCGCCACAGCAATATCCGCGTTTCGTCGGAAGTGATGGCCGGCCTCACGCATCTCGCTTACGGCCGCCTCGATTGGGTGGTTCAGCAGACGATTCCCGACACGGCAAATGCGCAGTTCCTGGAGCGCTGGTGCACGATCTTCGGCCTTGCCCGGAAGGGCGCGGTGCGAGCGACGGGCACGATCCGCTTTACGGGTCAGGACGGCGCCGAGATTGCGCTCGGCTCCGAAGTGCAGTCGGGCGCGGTGAACGGCGTTCGCGTCCTTTACCGCACGACCGACGACGCCATCATTGCTGGGGGCGAGGCGATCGTGCCAGCCGAGGCTGTGTCGCCGGGTGCTGCCGGCAACCTCGACGACGGCGTGACGGTGACGCTGATCGCGGCGCTGCCGGCGATCGTAGCCCAGGCGACGCTGCAAACGGCAATGACGGGCGGCGCCGATGAGGAGCCGGACGAGGAATTGCGTGCTCGGTTGCTCTTCGAGCTGCAGAAGCCGCCGCATGGCGGCAACGCCAACGACTATATCCGCTGGGCCTTGGAGGTTCCGGGGGTGACTCGGGCCTGGGTTTCGCCGCTGGAATTCGGCGCTGGCACCGTGGTCGTGCGGTTCATGATGGACCGCGTCCGGGCTGACGATGATGGCTTCCCGCAAGGGCTTGGGTGGCCGACTTACACCGACGATCTGGCGGAGGTGGCCGATCATATCGCGCCGCTGCGGCCGGTGACGGCCAATGTCTTCGTGGTCGCACCTGTGCCGCACCCGATCAATGTGACGGTCAAGGGACTCACGCCGGACACGCCGGAAACCCGGCTCGCTGTCGAGCTGGAACTTCGGGATCTGCTGCTGCGCTCGGCAGCACCGGGCCTCACCATTCCGCGCTCTTGGCTTTGGGCGGCGATCGCCTCTGCCTCGGGGAATACCGGCACGAGGTTCTCGTGCCGGCGGCGGATGTCACTGTCTCGATCGGCGATCTCGCGACGCTGGGCACGCTCACCTTTACCGCTTGAGGACGAGAGAACATGGCGCGCATCGATCCTCTTTGCGGCCTGACGGTCGACGACTTCGCGGCGCTCGCGCTCGATCTCCTGCCGCAGGGTTACGCCTGGCCGCGAGATCCGGAGACGGTTCTCTATCGCTTCTGGCAAGCGGTGGGCGAAGAGCAGCGGCGGCTTCACGATCGCGGCTGTCAGTTGCTGGAGATCGAGAGCTTCCCATGCTCCGCGGTCGAGCTGCTGCCCGATTGGGAGCGTGTCTTTGGCCTGCCGGATGAATGTACGCCGGCTGGGCTTACGGTTGCGGAGCGCCAGATTGCGCTCTGCCTGAAGATCGCGGCGCGCGGTCAACAGACACCGGCCTTCTTTGTCTACCTTGCGAGCCTCGTTGGCTTCGAAGTGGAGATCATCGAGCGCTTCCCGGCGCGTTGCGGTGTGGCCGTCGTGGGGTGCGATACCGTTGCCGACTGTCCCTATTGGTGGACGGTGAAGGTGCTTAACCAGACCGTCTCATATGCCCGCGCTGGCTGTTCGTCTGCCGGCACGGGCCTCTGCGTTCCGCCAAACATCAACCTTCTGCGCTGCGTCATTCGCCGTGCAGCACCCGCCCACACAATCGTCACCTTTGAATTTGAGGACTGACCATGCATCGCATCGATGTCGCGACCGCTGTTGCCGTGAAGCCGACTTATCCGGCTGGCGGTACGCCTGGCTATTTCGCCAATTGCAATCCGGGCGAAGGATTCCCCGGCACCATCATGGACGCGCACTGGCTGAACCGCGTGCAGGAGGAGATCAGTAACGTCATCCTCGCGGCGGGCCTGACGCTTGACGCCGCCGACGACACCCAGCTCTTGCAGGCTCTGTCAGAGCTCATTCCTGACCCGGAGGAAGCGGCGAGCGGCCGGCTGCTGAACGTCGTCAACATTACGGCGTCCGGCACCTATACCAAGAACGTCGCCGCTCACAACGTCCTCGTCTATGTGCTGGGCGGTGGCGGCGGTGCGGGTGGCGGTGCCGGCGGCGCGAGCGCCAGCGGCGTTGGCGGCCCTGGCGCTGGTGGCGGTGCGGCGGTCAAGCGTCTGCTGAATTCGGCACTCGCCACCAATACGACGGTGACGATCGGCGCTGGCGGTAACGGTGGCGCCGATGGCACGGCCAACGGCAGCAACGGCGGCACAACCTCGTTCGGTGCCCATGTCTCCGCGACCGGCGGCAAGGGTGGCCCGTACCGCAGCGGTTCCCAGGGTATGACCATGCCGTCGAATTACGACTGCTCCGGCGGTGATGGCACGGGTGGCGACATCAATTGGAAGGGTGACTCGCCAGTCATTCCGCCCGGCTTCTGGGGTCCGACCATCATCAGCGGCACCGGTGCCCGAGGCGCTGGTCCGATCGGCGGGCCGGGCGCGCGGCCGGGGGTCAATCCATCGCTGCCTAGCAACGGCTTCGACGCCGATGCCAATACAGGCGGCGGCGGCTCGCCCGGAATCACGGTTTATCAAAGCGGCAACTGTGCCGGCGGCAATGGCGGCTCCGGCCGTGTTGTCGTCTTCGAATTCGCCTGATCTGGAGAGACAGCATGAGCAAGTTTGTTCGCCTCGAAAATGGCGCCGTCGCTGAGATCTTCAACGCAGAGCCGGTCCTGCATCCGACCTTGATGGCGGCCGTGCGCGGCGACGCGCCGGACAATGTCGAGATCGGCTGGACCTGGGATGGGCAGGAATATGCGCCGCCTCAATCCGACACGCCGGAGGTGGTTTTTCCGCCGATCAGCGCGCGTCAGATTCGTCTCGTCCTTCTCAATCAAGGCCTGTTGGACACGGTGGAAACGACCGTTGCCGGCCTCGGCGGTGCCGCCAAGGTCGAGTGGGAGTATGCGAGCGAGTATCGCTTCGACCATCCCCTCATCGCGCAACTGGCGACGGCGCTCAGTCTGACCCAGCAGCAGATTGAGAACATGTGGCTGGCTGCGGTCGAGCTCTGAGACATCACTTTCTCGCAAGGATCTCCGATGGACGCGGGCACACACACCTTTACCTGCCAGCAGGGCGACACCTTCGAGCGGGTTCTGGAGCTTCATCAGAACTCATTCGAGGGTGCGACGCTCCCTCTTGATGGCTTTACCGCCCGGATGCAGATCCGTGACGGCATTGCTGGCGAGGTGGCGCTGGAGCTTTCGACCGAGGCCGAGAGCATCGAGATCGAGGCGGAAGAGGGGCGAATCCGTCTGATCCTGGAGCCGGCAGCGACAGCGACCCTCTCGGTCGATTGCGACCCTGGCATCTTTCCGCCGGTCAAAAACTACGTCTACGACCTCGAAATCACGAACCCTGACGGCGTCGTGACGACGATTCTGCGCGGCTATTTCTCCGTTATCGGTGGAGTGACACGTTGACCGACCCGACTCTCATCACGGTGCAGGCGGCGATCGAGACGATCGTTGTCGTCATCAAGCAGGCGGCTCCCATCGCTGTCGCGGTGATGAGCGGCGGCGCGCAAATCGACGGCATCGATGACGTGCCAGGCCTGACGGATGCTCTCGCCGGCAAGGCTGCGGCGGTGCATGGTCATGCAATTGCCAACGTGACGGGCCTGCAGGGCGCGCTCGATGGCAAGGCGGCCTCGGCTCACAGCCATGCGGTCGCCGATGTCACCGACCTGCAGGTGGAGCTGGACGGCATCGGTACGGCGCTCGCCGGCAAGTCTGCGCTCGGTCATGGCCATGCCATTGCCGATGTGACGGGCCTGCAGGGCGCGCTCGATGGCAAGGCGGCTTCGGCTCACGGCCATGCAATCGCCGACGTCGTCGGTTTGCCGGGTGTGCTGGATGACATCGAGGCAACCTTCGGCGCCGTGGGTACGGCGATCGCTGGAAAGTCTCCGCTCGGTCATGGTCATGCCATTGCCGACGTGACGGGCTTGCAGGGCGTGCTCGATGGCAAGGCAGCGGCGGCCCACGATCACGCGATCGAGGATGTCACCGGCCTGCAGGCGGAGCTGGACGGTATCGATACGGCGCTCGCCGGCAAGTCGGCGGTCGGTCATGGCCATGCCATTGCCGATGTGACGGGCCTGCAGGGCGCGCTCGATGGCAAGGCAGCGGCGGTCCACGATCACGCGATCGAGGATGTCACCGGCCTGCAGGCGGAGCTGGACGGTATCGATACGGCGCTCGCCGGCAAGTCGGCGGTCGGTCATGGTCATGCCATTGCCAACGTGACGGGCTTGCAGGCCGCGCTCGATGGCAAGTCGGCTATCGGGCACGGTCATGTGATCGCCGATGTCACCGGCCTGCAGACGGCACTCGACGGCAAGCAGCCGCTCGATGCCACGCTGACCGCCTTCGCGGCTCTCACGATGAGCGCCAACAAGATCGTCTATGCGACGGGGCCGGATGCCTTCGCCCTGGCCGATCTGACGGCGTTTGCCCGATCGCTGCTGGATGATGCCGACGCGGCCACGGTGCGTGGCACCTTGGGCCTCGGTACGGCCGCGACGCAGGCGAGCGGTGCCTTCGCGGCGGCATCGCACAGCCACGTGATCGCTGATGTCACCGGCCTGCAGACGGCGATCGACGGCAAGCAGCCGCTCGACGCCACGCTGACCGCCCTGGCTGGCGTGACGACGAGCGCCAACAAGATCATCTACTCGACGGCGGCCGACACTTTCACGACGGCGGACCTGTCCGCTTACGGCCGATCGCTGATCGATGATGCCGACGCGGCGACGGCGCGGACAACCTGGGCCTCGGCACCGCCGCGACCCAGGCGAGCTCGGCCTTCCAGGCGGCGGATGCCACGCTGACGGCCTTGGCTGGCGTGACGACGAGCGCCAACAAGATCATCTACTCGACGGCGGCCGACACTTTCACGACGGCGGACCTGTCCGCTTACGGCCGATCGCTGATCGATGATGCCGACGCGGCGACGGCACGGACAACCCTGGGCCTCGGCACGGCCGCGACCCAGGCGAGCGGAGCTTTCGCAGCGGCGTCACATAGCCATGTGATCGCCGATGTGACGGGCTTGCAGGCAGCGATCGATGGCAAGGCGGCGGTTTCGCATGCTCATGTCATCGGCGACGTCACCGGCCTGCAGGATGATCTCGATGCCATCGCGGATGCCTTGGCAGGGACGGCTGCGGCGGTGCATGGTCATGCCATTGCCGACGTGACGGGCTTGCAGACGGCGCTCGATGGCAAGTCGGCAGTTGGGCACGGTCATGTCATTGCCGATGTGACCGGCTTGCAGACGGCGATCGACGGCAAGCAGCCGCTCGATGCCACGCTGACCGCCTTCGCGGCTCTCACGATGAGCGCCAACAAGATCGTCTATGCGACAGGGCCGGATGCCTTCGCCCTGGCCGATCTGACGGCGTTCGCCCGATCGCTGCTGGATGATGCCGACGCGGCCACGGTGCGCGGGAACCTTGGGCCTCGGTACGGCCGCGACCCAGGCGAGCGGTGCTTTTGCGGCGGCGTCGCACAGCCACGTGATCGCTGATGTCACCGGCCTGCAGACGGCGATCGACGGCAAGCAGCCGCTCGACGCCACGCTGACCGCCCTGGCTGGCGTGACGACGAGCGCCAACAAGATCATCTACTCGACGGCGGCCGACACTTTCACGACGGCGGACCTGTCCGCTTACGGCCGATCGCTGATCGATGATGCCGACGCGGCGACGGCGCGGACAACCCTGGGCCTCGGCACCGCCGCGACCCAGGCGAGCTCGGCCTTCCAGGCGGCGGATGCCACGCTGACGGCCTTGGCTGGCGTGACGACGAGCGCCAATAAGCTCATCTACTCGACGGCGGCCGACACTTTCACGACGGCGGATCTCTCCGCTTACGGCCGATCGCTGATCGATGATGCCGACGCGGCGACGGCACGGACAACCCTGGGCCTCGGCACCGCCGCGACCCAGGCGAGCTCGGCCTTCCAGGCGGCGGATGCCACGCTGACGGCCTTGGCTGGCGTGACGACGAGCGCCAACAAGCTGATCTACGCGACGGCGGCCGACACCTTCACGACGGCGGATCTCTCCGCCTACGGCCGATCGCTGATCGATGATGCCGACGCGGCGACGGCACGGACAACCCTGGGCCTCGGCACGGCCGCGACCCAGGCGAGCGGAGCTTTCGCAGCGGCGTCACATAGCCATGTGATCGCCGATGTGACGGGCCTGCAGGCAGCGATCGATGGCAAGGCGGCGGTTTCGCACAGCCACGCGATCGCCGATGTCACCGGGTTGCAAACGGCACTCGACGATCTTGCGGCCGATGTGGGCGGTCGGCTGATCGGTGTCCAGGTCTTCACGGCCTCCGGCACCTACAACAAGAACGCCTCGGCAGCCTATTCACTGTCGAGGTTCTTGGCGCTGGGGCGGTGCCGGCAGCGCGGTCCGGTGCGACCAGCGCGCTCAACACCGGTGGCTCCGGTGCCGGTGGCGGTTATGCCTGGAAGAAGATCCTGGCGGCCGCTCTCGGGTCGACGGAGACGGTGACGATCGGCACCGGTGGCAATGGCGGTGCAGCTGCGGCCGGATCGAACGACGGCAGCACGGGTGGCACGTCGAGTTTCGGCGCCCATGTTTCAGCGACGGGTGGGAAGGGTGGCAACGGCCAGAATGGCTTTGCTGCCAAAACCAATCTTCGTGACAACAGCGGCGGCGATGGCGTCGGTGGCGACATCAATGTCAAGGGTGAAGCTGGCTACAACGTCGCCAGCTATTACGGCGCGAACTTCACGCACGGCACGCGCGGTGGTAAAGCGGCTGGCCCCATCGGTGGGCCGGGCGCGCATCCCATCGTTCGGACATCGGGCACGGTGACGGCCGGTAACGCCGCTCCGGCGAATTCTGGCGGCGGCGGTGGCGGCGGTCTCACCGTCTACAACGACGGCAGCAGCTATGCGGCCGGCGGCAATGGTGGCTCCGGCCTGATCGTCGTCATGGAATACGCTTGATCACAGCCCCGCCGGCATCTCCGGCGGGGCTTTTCTTTCATCATCTGACATGGGGGATGGCGCCTTGTTCGAGTATCTGCCGCCAGAGATCAAACAGGCCATCTACTCGATGGCGAGCGTCACAGGCCTCGCCTGGCTCGGCCGCATGCTGTGGCATGTGCGCCAGGTCCAGAAGGCGCAGCGGCGCTTCTGGTCCTGGCATCTGTTGTGGGAGCTGCTGATCGCACTCTCCTTCGGCCTCGCGGCCGATGGCGTCGCGGAGTTTTTCGGCTTCACCGGCAAGACGGCAACCGGCGCCATCATCATCATTTCGTATCTCGGCCCGGCCTGGATCGAGATCATCGTCCTGCGGGTCGTCGATGCGGCGTCCGGCACTGTCAGCAAGGCGGCGGACAAGAAGTAATCCGCCCAAGAGGCGAACGGCGTTCGCCATCATCATCGCGAGGAGAGCAAGATGAACACCTTTCCGATCAACGCGGAGGGCGTTGACCTGATTCAGGATTTCGAGGGTTGCGAGCTGGAGGCCTATCGCTGCCCGGCCGGCGTATGGACGATCGGCTACGGGCATACCGAAGGCGTCAAGAGGGGCATGCGGATTACTAAGGCCGAGGCGGATAATCTCCTCGCCCAGGATCTCGAAGGCTTTGTCGCCGGTGTCCGCCGGCTCTGCAGCGTAAAGACGAACCCGAATCAATTGGCGGCGATGACGTCCTTCGCTTTCAATGTCGGCCTTGGCGCCTTCCAGAAGAGCACCGTCCTGAAGCAACACAATGCCGGCAACGCCGAGGCGGCGGCGAAGGCCTTTGCCATGTGGAACAAGGCAACGGTGAATGGCAAGAAAGTCACCCTCCCCGGCCTCGTCAGTCGCCGGGCGCGTGAAGCCGCTCTTTATCTCAAGGCCGCGCGTAGCCGCGACAAGACGCCGATGCCGCAGGCGGTCGCGGCCGAGCCGCCCGTGCTGCTCACAAAGGACATGGGGATCAAGACAGCCGCGACGGTTCTCGGCAGCGCCGGCTCGCTCGCCCAGGTGAATGAGTATGCCCAGCAGGCAAGCGATGTCGGCTGGACGATCCAGTCGCTGATGGAGCTTGGCCCCTGGGTGCTGTGCGCCATGATGGCGCTCGGCATCGGCGGCTATTTCCTTCTCCGCGCCTACTGGAAGCGCAAGAACGGCCTCGAATAGCGGCGCGGTTTCGGCCGTTCTCATCAATTTTTCATCTCGCCGCGGTGCCTGTGCATCGCGGCTTTTCTTTTGCCCTCTCACCATTGGAGTGAACCGCCATGAAGTCGTGGCTCAATGACATCTTCTCGATCGACAATCTGCTGCACTCGCTGGTAGCGGTGGCGTTTGTCGTCATCCTCTCGCTGATCTTCGGCCTGCCCTTGCTGTGGGCGATGCTGGCGGCCGTTGGCCTCTATCTGCGCGAAGTCTCACAGGTCGATTGGGATTTCACGCTCAAGGGCTCGCGCCACAAGCATCTCGAATGGATCGTCGGGTCCGTCGCCGGTCTGCTGGCGGCGGTTCTGATGATGGCCCTGTGATGGGCCGCCTTATTAACCTCGCCCTCGGCCTCGCCGGGGGCGCTTCGCCGTGGCTGCTGATCGGCCTCTTCGTGGCCGGCCTCAGCCTGGGTGGCACGCTGGCCTTCATCTGGCAGCTGCGTGAAATCGACGGCCTCACCGTCGCCAATGCGGCGCTCCAGGAGAGCATCGATGGCGAGGGCGGCTATCTCGCCCGCCTCACCGCCTTTTCGAAGGAGGTCGAGGATCTGCGTCGGGTTAATGCCGGCCAGAAAACCACCATCGCCTCGTTGACGACGGCCTGGCGCAGCACCCAGGTCGACGCCGAGGAGGCGCGGATCGAGGCGGAAAACCGGGCCGCTCAATACCGATCGGCCGAATCCAAACTGAGGGAGATTGCCAATGCGCCTAACGCTGATCCTGCCGGCGTTGCTGGCCACGTTGTTGACTGCCTGCGCCGTCTCAGAGCCGCCCGAGCTGGCGGCGGTGCCGGCGCCTGCTGAGACGATCGTCGTCTTCGCGCCGATCGACAGCGCTCTGACCGAGTGCAAGTCGGGTCCGGATCTGAATGTGGCGGCCGAGAGCATCGAGGCGGCGAGGGCTGGCGGCGGCTCTTTGCTGGATCAGGCGCTCAAGGTCATCGGTATTCAAGGGACGATGATCTACCAGTACGACGAGGCCCTCGCCGATTGTAAGGGGAAGGGGGCGAAGATCCGGGCGCTTCAGAACAAGCAATTGCCGGCGCCGTAGTTATGGGCCGGCGAACCCGCTGCTCTCGCGTCGCTTGTGCCGCCGCTCTATTGACGGCTCAAGTGGTGCTCACCGCCTGCCAGTCGCCGGATCAATCCGGCCTGGCGGGCGGTTTCGGTTTTTGGTCGAGCGATCGGCCCTTGGAATTCGAGGTGACAATCATCCGAATCCCCTTCTGACCCGCTGTAACGGGCGGGTGGCCCGAGGTGCGTCAACACCTCAAGCCGCGTGTTTTAGCCACGCATGACCGCAATACGGCCGCATCGCGGCCATCCCCGCCACCCCTGCAGGGGCGGGGCCTTAGTATCCGAAAGCAGAACAAGAATGGAGTCATATAATCACCGGCCGGTGACGGCCGTGGAACCGATCGCGCCGTGGCTGGGCGGGAAACGTCACCTCGCCTTGCATCTTGCCAGCATCATCGCCGGTATACCGCACCGCACCTATGTCGAGCCGTTCATGGGCATGGGCGGGGTCTTCCTCCGGCGAAGCCATGCCGCCCCGGCCGAGGTCATCAACGACATCAACCGCGACCTCGTCACCTTATATAGGGTGGCGCAGCGGCACCCGGCCGCCCTGGGGGATTCCTTCGGCCGCTGGACGCTCTCCAGCCGGGAGATGTTCGACCAGCTCAAACGGACGCCGCCGGACGTGCTGACCGACATCGAGCGGGCGGCACGCTTCCTTTATCTCCAGCGCCTGGCCTTCGGCGGCCGGACGCGCAACCCCAGCTTCGGCGTCGATCTGGGATCTGGCAGCCGGCTCCGCCTGCAGCAGATCCAGCGCCAGCTCGACGCGCTGCACCGCCGGCTCGATGGCGTCATTATCGAGTGCCTGCCCTGGCCCGAGGTGCTCGATCGCTACGACCGGCCGGAGACGCTCTTCTACCTCGATCCGCCCTATTGGGGCGGGGAGGGGGATTACGGCGCCGGCATCTTCTCGCGGGCGGACTTCACGGCCCTGGCGCGGCGTCTCGCCGGCATCGAGGGCCGCTTCGTCCTCAGCATCAACGACACGCCGGAGACGCGCCAGATCTTCGCCGGCTTCCATATCGAGGAACGCACCCACACCTTCACCGCCGGCTCCAAATCGGGCGCCGGCATTGAGGCTCACGAGCTCATCGTCCGCGATCGAGCAGAGGGCTCGGCCGGGCCGCTTTTCGGCTGACGGCCATTTCAACCAGCAAAGGAGAAAGCGATGCACGACAAGAACGGCACACCGCTGAAGAAGGGCGATCGCGTCCTGATTCCGGCGGTCATCACCGAGATCCACCCGACCGAGGAATATTGCAATGTCTCGCTGGAGACCGTTCACGGCCGCCGGCCGGACGGTCAGAAGGAGCGATTCAGCGCGATTAACACGGCCGTCGCGATCCTTCACGAAAGCGCCTGACGCGCTGATCTATTGAGCATATGGAAAGGCCCGCTCCGGTATCCCCGGAGCGGGCCTTTTTTTTGTTGTCTCGACGGCCGGTGACGTCATCCGCTACCATCGGCATATGAGAGCATTTCTTTTTTCCTTCTTTGGCGGTTTCTTCGGGAAGCTGGTGGCTGGCGTCCTTTTGTCCGTCCTGGTCGCGGTCGGCCTGATGGACGCGATAGTTGGCTACATCCTTGGGCCGTCTTTCCCGGCCGTCGCTCAGGTAGGGTTGCGGATCTTCGCCCTCCTGCTGGGTGCGGCCCTTGTCGTTCTCTGGATCTGGACGGCAAGGCACCGGCCTCCAAAAACGCCGTTCGTGCCTGTCCGCGACGTGATTGACTACATCGCATCCAAATCGCGCTGGTGGGCCACGAAGGGAGCTTCCCGCGCGACCTGGATGATCTCTCTGCCGGCGGTTATGGAATTCAATGAACGTGCCGCGCAGGGGCTGGTATCCGCAAAGGGGCGACTACTCAACAGTGCCCAGTATCGAGATATTGATGCGGTCGAGTGGCGCTCGATTCAGCTTGATGCGATAACCGTTCTCGACCCTTCCTGCCCCGTTACCAAAACGGAGGATCGGGTGTTATTTGCTGGTCGTGTGGATCAGTATGAAGACGTCGTCGTGATGACGGATTGCATCGAGGCCATCTGGCCGAGGGCAACATTCCCCCAACGGGTTCGCGCCTTTTTCATCCGCAAGTATTACGAATGGGTGGTGCCAACCATCAAATGGTAGGCCAAGGCCTTAATTTTTTTGACCGGCAGTCGCCTGGGGCCATACCCAGGCGCCCTGCGGCGTCATGAATCCGCGCTCCTGGCAGTATGTCACGATGTCGATATCGCTCCAGCCGGACGGGACGAAAAGCGACCGATTCATCCCACCTCCATCCTTCATTTCCGCGCGGAAATACTCGAAACGTGCCGGCGGATTCGGGCGTGACGGATCATCTTCTTCCGGTGTCCGGAGCCACGGATGCCACAGCGCCGGCCATTTTGGCTGCGGCACGTGGCTGTATGACTTGGTGCCGTCGAAAACCGGCACATAGGTGCCGTCCGCTGGTCCGCCCAGGCAAAGCACAGATTCGGCCCGGTTCCGATTCATCTCTTATGCCGTCCGCTTCACCGGCCGCTTATTGCGCACCGGTACCGGATCGCTCGCCATCAGCATTTCGCCGCCGGCCGTCAGCGCGCCGCTGCGGGTGAGGCCCTTGCTTCGGCATAGCTGTCGATGCTGCGGAGGAAATTGCTGTCCAGGCTCACCATGACTTTCTCGGGATGACCGAGGGGCGGGCGCACGGGCGTCAGCGCGCTAATGACTCGAGTCCAGTCCACCTCGTTCTCCTCGGCCCAGGCGCGATCGGCGCGCACGGCCTCCAGCTCGCGCGGGGCCGGCACGTTGGCGCCGCTTTCGCGCATGGCGGCGATATGACCGGAGAGGGCCTCGGTGGCGGCCGCGAGGGCTTCAGCCTGGCTCTCGCCCTGGGTGGCGCAGCCGGGGAAATCGGGGAAGAGGACCGAATAGCCGCCTTCGTCCTCGGGGATCAGGATTGCCAGATAGTGCATCTTCTCTCATTCCCTCTTTCTGGCGGGGGCCTATTTCAGCCCCGCCGCCTTTAGGATGGCATTCTGAGTGCCACGTTTCAGCGTCTTTTTCGGGTGCGGCACTGTAACGGTACCGACCTTGGTAGGGTGCTGGAAATGATGATGGTCCCCGGTGGTCCGAACGTGCTGCCAGCCATCGGCGGTCAGCAGCTTGATCAGTTCCCGGCTGGAGTAAATCTTGGTCATTTCCGCTCCCCTCTTGTATATACTTATTTATATACTTGTGGGGCGGTTTCAGGGGCGGCTGGCACTTTTTTCGCGAACGGCGTGCGCCTCGCGGTTTGCATATGTTCCGTAACCTATTGATATGTAATGGGCGGTTTAGTACCGCGTTTGTAAAATATGATAATGAAAACAAAGGGGCGCGAGGGACTCTGACTCCGCCAGTCTAGGTTCGAATCCTAGTCCCCCAGCCACACTCTCTGCGAGTGTATATCTCAAGAGATACAATCAGGAATTGTGACGTGCTTCCGGGGGTTAGCCGGGAGGTCAATGCCCCGCATAACAGAGATCTCGAGAAAGGCAGGCTTTCAGCGCTTCGTGGCTTTCTCGTCTCTGAATGCCAAAGATCCGGTTACGGCTGGTGGGCTGGATGGCGGCAAATCATGAGCAAAGGCGTGCTCTCGTCACGCGACATAAGACCCGCTTGGCGAGAATGTTCGGAGTGAGGGCGCGGGCTCAAGTCGACGCGATGAAGAAACGCGCGCCGGCTAGATGATCAGTAGCGCTCGCTGTTCATCCCAAGATATTGGCAGCGGGCAAGCCCGCTTCAACGCTTCAGGCGTCAACCGCATCGGCTGGGTACCGGTGACGATCATCTTTGCGATGTCCGGCGCCAGGAACGCGAGTGAGATCTTCTTGCTGATATAGGGCGCGCTGACATCAGAAATTCGTGCGAGGTCGGCGATGCTGGCAACGCGTCGGTTGGCGAGATCATCGAACCACTGACGCGCCTGAACAAGCTCTCGCACCAGGCGGCTGTCGACCTTGGCATCTTTTGCATCGTCATGGCCGATCACGAGCCGGACTTCCTTACCACATCGGACGAATTGACCGAACACCTTGATCTCGATCAGTTGCTTAAACTGTTCGGCGTCACTCGCTTTGCCGAGCAAGAGTGATGCGAGGCGAGCTGGTTCGACTTTGATCGCGATAGTCTTCTTCGCCACCACGATGCGATCGATGATGATGGGAATAAGGCCTGTACTCTGGGCCAGTTCCTCCTCGATGATATTGGCGAGGTTGCTGGCTAATGAGGTGAGGCGCTGGAACCTCGTGACGTCGACATGGCCTTTAAATGTTTGGTCCAGCCAATGCTGATCCCGTAGATGGCGGGCGAGGGACTGAACGACGACCTTCTCCAGATCCGATGCTGGAATCCGGAACCCGTCTTGAGCTTGGGTTGGCCCCCGCATCTTGGTCGCCGAGACATAATAGCGGTATTTCCGACCCTTCTTATTGGTGTGGCTCACCTGGAGCGGGATGCCGTCTTCATCAAAGACCAGGCCTTTGAGCAAAGAGGTTGAGGGCCGCTTAGTGCGGGCAGCCTCCCCAGGTCCCTGGGCATTGAGGGCCGCCTGTACTTCCTGGAACAGATCCTCCGGCACGATCCTAGGGTGTTCACCGGGATAGAGCTCCCCTTTGAACAAGACAATGCCCCGGTAGACCTGACCTGTCAGGATGTAACCCAGGGCACCCCGGCCGATGACACAGCCGCCAAATGGTCGACCGTCTGTCCCGATATGGACCTTTGACCGGATGCCGGCCTGTTTGAGGTCGGTTTGCAGATGATTAAGGGATCTGAGTTCCAGATATCGGCGGTAGATATGCCGGACGGTCTCGGCCTCAGCTTCGTTGACGACCAGCTTCCGGTCTTTGACGTCGTAGCCGATGGGTGGTCTTCCACCCATCCACATGCCCCGGCGCTTGGAAGCGGCGATCTTGTCCCGGATGCGCTCCCCGGCCACTTCCCGTTCGAACTGGGCAAAGGAGAGCAGGACATTAAGTGTGAGCCGGCCCATCGAGGTGGAGGTATTGAACTGCTGCGTCACGGCCACGAAGGAGACCCCATGCTTGTCCAGGGTCTCCGTCAGTTTGGCGAAGTCGGCCAGGGACCGGGTCAGGCGGTCGATCTTGTAGACGACGATGATATCGATGGCGCCATTGGCGATATCGGTCAGCAGGGCCTGGAGGGCAGGGCGCTCCAAAGACCCACCGGAGAAGCCGCCATCGTCATAGCGCGTCTCGAGGGGGTTCCAGCCTTCATGCTTTTGGCTGGTGATATAGGCGGCACAGGCATCCCGCTGGGCGTCCAGTGAATTGAAGGCCTGGTCCAGACCTTCATCGGACGACTTCCGGGTGTAGATGGCGCAGCGGCGCGGGCGATCAGCCATGGTCCGGCGCCCGTGCATCACTGGGCTTCCGGAGACCGAAGAAGCGAGGGCCGGATTGGTGGGTGCCGGTGATGAGCTTGGCGATAAGGGTCAGGCTCTTATACGTCTTGCCCCGGTAGGCCAACTGACCGTTCTCCAGGGTCAGGACTTCATGGACGGTTCCTTGCCACTGGCGGATGAACTTGGTGCCGGACTTAGGAACCGGGGTGACGCTGGTCCGACCCTTCTTTGATTCGCTCTTGAAAGCAGCGAGGCCAAGTTGTGTTCGGCGGCCGAGGCCGCCGAACACCTGTTCTTGAAGTTTATAGCCGATCGCCAAGCGGAGCAGCTCGCGGCTCATGAGGCCTGGTGCTTGGCCAGGGTAGAACTCACGCCATCGTTGGCGGAGGGTTGCAATCTCCAGATCCTCAAGTGCCAGGAGTTGCTGGTCGAGCGAACTCATGGTGATCGGCCTCAGGCCGGCACCCGGTAATGTCGAGTACCGTCGACAACCTCGCCGGTCAGTTTGAGGCCGTAGCGTTTCTTGACCGTGCCGGAGAGGAACCCGCGGACGCTGTGGGGCTGCCAGGTGGTGGCGATGGAGAGTTCGCTGATCGTGGCGCCTTGCGGCCGGCGCAATAGCTGCAGGACCTGGGCTGACTTTTTGTCGGGGTGAGCCTTGGTGGGTTGTTTGCCAGCCTTCTGAGCAGGCTTCGGCCTTGCGGCGGATTTGTTAGTGGAGGTTTTCTTGGTGGCTTTAGCCATGGTGGTGATCTCCTGGTCATGAGGGGCCCAAAATTGAGCCTCCCCATCACCCAAAGCCCGCGGTGCGGGCTGGACTACGGGTCGTCAAGAGCGCCGTTCGTCGTGGACAGCAATGCTTCCTTTGCAAGGGAAGTCCAGGCCAGATTGAAAGGCACTGGAGCTCACTGATCCGTCTGCACGTTATACAGCGCTCAGGGATGCGGCTCACAGGATCGAAAAAGTATTAGTGAGTTAGCAAGGGCCGTTATTGGAGTTTGCCCTTCGGCGTGAACGGGGGTGCGGGGAAAGAGCGCTTGCTGGGATCTTGTCGTAATTTGCAGAGCGAGTGAGGGTGGGAGGCTCTTGTCGTGTCCTGATGGCGAAACCCTAACTCTCTCCGCCTGATCTCGCTTTTCTAGCCGATGATATACCAGATCGCCGAGAAAATTTGATTGGCTTGCAACAGTGAGAAGACTCGCCAATTATCCTGTTTAAGTTGTATCATCCTCATCAACACGCCGGGTACGAACTCCGCGGCGGCGACGGTACTCGACGGATATGCCATGAAGAAGCAGGGCAGGGCTGGTGAAGCGCTGGGAATTTCGCTCGCCTGCGGCGTCGTAGGTGGGCTGTTCGGCTGGGTGCTTCTGGTGCTCCTCACCGAGCCGCTGGCCCGTGTAGCTTTGATGTTCACGCCACCCGCCTATTTTGCGCTCGGCATCCTGGGTATCAGCGTCATTGCTACGCTCACGGAAGGCTCGATGGTCAAGGGCTTCATGGCGGCCGTCATCGGCCTCATGATTGCCACGATCGGCACCGACCCGTTCTCCGGTGTCAACCGCTTCACTTTCGGACGACCCGAACTGCTCGATGGCGTTCCCTATCTCCTGATAATGATCGGCGTCTATGCCCTCAGTGAACTCTACATGCAGGCCAGCGAGGACGACTGGGAAAAACCGGATACCCGTATCCGCATCAAGCTGCCCAACTGGGCGATGTGGAAGCGCCTTTGGCCGGCAACAACCCTCGGATCTGGTATTGGCGCGTTTGAAGGCGTAATGCCGGGCGCCGGCGGCACGATCGCCGCCTTCATGTCCTATAACGAGGCGCGTCGCTGGTCTAAGCATCCGGAGGAATTCGGCAAGGGTTCGCCGGAAGGCGTCGCGGCACCGGAAACGGCCAATAACGTGGTCGCCCTTACTGCGCTGATCCCGACCCTGAGTTTCGGCATTCCCGGGTCGAACTCGACAGCCATCCTGCTTGGCGGCGTGATGATGCACGGGCTGGTTCCGGGGCCGATGCTGTTCCAGCAGCATCCGGACTTCATTTATGGCCTCTATGGCGGCCTGCTGATCGCCAATGTCACGCTGCTGCTCCTCGGCATCCTAATCATGACGCCGTGTCTGTGGCTGGTCGGGCAACCAAAACCTGTCCTGACGGCCGGCATCTACGCGCTCATCTTCACCGGCGTTTATTCGGTCAACAACGATGCCTTCGATATCGCGATCGCGCTCGGGGCCGGCATACTCGGCTACGGCTTGAAGCACTTCCGCTTCCCGTTCCTGCCACTGGTGTTAGGCACCATCCTCGGTTATCTGATCGAATCGTCGTTCCGTCGGTCGTTGCTGGTGTCGAATGGCGACTATGCGATCTTTGTCCGCGATCCCATTTCCGCCGGCATGCTGGGCGTTGCCGTGCTGTTCATTGTTATCTCGCTGGCGCGCAACTGGTACATGATCCGTCGCGAGCGGGAGAAAGAGGACCGGGCCTTCCAGCCTTGACGGTCTGATAGCCAACGTTCCTTCGATAGTTTCTTACGACTGGAGGTCATCATGTCACGCGTCGTCCACATCGCCATCAAGGTCCTCGATCTGGAAGCGGCGACGAAATTCTATACCGAGGTCTTCGGTTTCAAGGAAACCAAGACTGGGCGAAGCCGCGGCCACATCTCGCGCCATTTGACCGACGGGCACATTGATATCGCCCTGATGGTCTATGATGACGAAAATCCCGATGAAGCCCAACTAGCGGGACCCGGTCCGCGGATCCACCATTGGGGTATTTCGGTCGACGACCAGGATGCCGCTGCCGAGAAGATCAGAGCCTATGGCGGTGAGGTGTTCCCGCATCTCGGCAAGGGCGCCTTGAAGTTCCGTGCGCCCGACGGGACGCTGGCCGAGGTCGTGTTGGAAGACCGTTACGCGACGAAGGCCTGAATGGCATGCGGGTGGCCGGAGATCGAAGGCACCCGCAATTGCCATCGCCGCTGCGTGAGGTATTACTGGATGAGTTCTGACGCCAATAGCAGAAAGGCGGTGTGGAGTTCATTCTTTCAGGAACGGCAGGATGAATTTTGCGCTTCAACATGTCACCGAACTGGACCTGCTGATTGCTGCCTTGGCGGCATTTGTGGCTGGCACCTGCAGCGGCATGACCGGTTTCGGCGGCGGGCTGCTCCTGCCGCCGATCCTGGCGCCCATTCTTGGGGTGCAGAACGTGGTACCGGTGCTGAGCATTGCCATGCTGATTACCAATCTGCACCGATTCTGGCTCTATCGTCGCTATCTCGATCGGACGCTGACGCTGGCGGTCCTCGCCACAATGATACCTGCGGTGATCATCGGCATGACGATCTATCTCAGCCTGCAGCACGATACGATTGCGCTGGTGCTGGGTACATTTCTCATCGCCTCTATCCCGCTCGGTCGGTTCCTGGCGCGACGCCGGATGCAGCTGGGGCGATTGGGGCTCTCGGTCGCCGGCGGTTGCGTCGGTGTCGTCTCCGGCACGACACCAGGCGCTGGCATGCTGATGATCCCGGTGCTGCTGGGGGCGGGACTGGCCGGTCCGGCTTTCCTGGCCACGGACGCATCGATCTCGATCTCGGTCAATTTCACCAAGGCCATTGTGTTTGGCGGCCTCGGCAATCTCACGCTGGGCCTCCTCGCGACCGCTGTGCTGATTGGCCTGTGCACAGTTCCCGGCAATTACCTCGCGCGCTGGATCCTGCAGCGGACATCGCTGCGGCTGCATGCGCGGATCATGGAGGTGATCGTCTTCTTTGGCGGTCTCTCCCTGTTGTGGCGTCCTGTATGGGATGCCATTCGATAAGGCCCACTTCCATTCAGTCTGGATTCTGATGCAACGACATTATTGCGGCCTCGATTTTGGCACATCAAATTCGACCGTTGGCCTCGCCATCGGCAACGGCTTTGAGCTTTGTCCGCTGGAAGGGGACAGCGTCACGCTGCCCAGCGCGATCTTCTTCGACTATGAAGACCATAAGGTGCGCTTCGGCCGTGACGGCATCACCGCCTATATCGAGGCGACCGAGGGCCGCCTGATGCGCGCACTCAAGAGCGTGCTGGGTTCGTCACTGATCGACGACACGACATTGATCCAGCGCAAGCGCGTCGCGATGCGGGATGTCATCGGCATGTTCATGCGGCACCTCAAGCAGCTGGCGGAACGCAAGCTGGGCGGTACCGTCGAGCATGTTGTGCTGGGGCGTCCCGTGCGCTTCGTCGATGATGATGATGCCGCTGACCAGCGGGCCGAAGCCGAGCTGATCGGCATCGCTCGGGCGCAGGGCTTTGTCCATGTTGAAATGCAGTTCGAGCCGGTGGCGGCGGCACTCGCCTATGAGCAATCCCTGCAGCGCGAAGAACTGGCCCTGATCGTCGATCTTGGCGGCGGCACCTCGGATTTCGCGGTGGCGCGCCTGTCGCCCGATGGCGCGCGGCGTCATGATCGGTCGCAGGACATCCTGGGGCGGAGCGGTGTCCATATCGGCGGCACCGATTTTGACCGGCGCCTCAGCATCAACCATGTCATGCCGTTCCTCGGCTATGATGCCCTCATCGGACCGAAGAAGCTGCCGATGCCAAGCCATCTGTTCCATGATCTGGCGACCTGGCACCGCATCCCCACTTTGTACACGCCGCAGAACATCAACTACCTGCGCTCTATCCTCTCGCAGGTCGATCAACCGGCGCTGGTCGAACGGTTGATCAGGGTTTTCATCGAACGTCAGGGCCATCGGATTGCCGCCGAGGTCGAGGCAGCTAAGATCGCCTTGTCGGAAAGCCCGGAGGTGAGCTTGCACATTCCGCTCACGCCGCCGGTCGACACGGTGCTTCATCAGGGTGATCTCGACCATGCGGTCTATGATGATGCGGTCCGGATCGTGCGCGCGATCGACCTGTGCTTCGCCGCGGCCGGCGTGAAGGGGGCAGATATCCAGTCGGTATTTCTGACGGGCGGGTCGACTGCCGTACCCGAAATCCGGCGACAGATCCTGGCGCATCTCCCGAATGCGCTTCCAGTGACGGGGGATCTCTTCGGCAGTGTCGGTCTGGGGCTGGCCATGGATGCCGCCCGGAAGTTCGGAGGCTAGCGGTTCATGAGGGCGGGATCAGGGGTGCACATCCTCCGTGAACCATTCCGTGGGCAGATGATGGCCGCGGCCCTTCTCGACCGCCTTGCGATGGAGGAGCGCGCCGAGGGCCGCGAATTGCAGGCCGATGCCATGATAATTGAGGAAACAGGTAATATCATCGGCGGATCTGCGCCCTGGGACATCGCCGCCCACCAATTCTGCCAGCGAGGGCGCCGCGACAAGTCGGCTTGTCCGCGGATCCTGTCCCAACTCCTTGCGCTTCTCCTCGAACACCGCGCCCTGGGCGATCTCGACATGCTGGCCGGTGAGATTGTCCCGGTCATGCACCACGACGAGATCGGCGCGGGCGATCGCCGCCGGCGCAATCTCGCGGTCGCGGATGCTGCCGATATGCATACCCGGCGCCAGCCAGTCCTCGTGAAGCACATGGCTGCTGCTGTTGGTTGCGCAAAGCACGATATCGGCGCCGAGGACAGCTGCTTCCGGCGTTGCGGTGGCGCGGCTGGGAATGTCGAGCTGGCTTTCCATCCTGGCAGCAAACGCCGCGCATCGTTCGGCATTTGGGCTGAAGCAGCGGATTTCGCGCAGCGGACGAACGGCGGCGGCCGCCAGCACCTGTGCCTCGGCCTGCCAGCCGGTGCCGAGAATGGCGAGTTCGGTGGCATCGAGCCGCGCCAGGCGCTGGACTGCGATGCCACTCGTGGCGCCGACGCGCATGCGCTGCACGACACCATCCGGGAAGATCGCCAGCGGTTCGCCGGTTGCCATGCTGAACAGCAGCACGAGGCCGACCCAGCGATTGCCGGGGGCGGCGGGAATTTTGACGCGGCGGCGCTGCGCGCCATCCGATTCCCAGCTGAAGATATCGGAATTGATGCGGATGGCGCCGACATTGAGGTCTGGTTGGATGGCTCCCATCATCTTCAGGACATAGGCGCGGTCGGGGCCGACGCCCGGTCCGACCATGTCGGAGCGGCGGCCATTGATGGCGCTGCCGGCATGCGCGGCGGCGTAGGTCTGGTCGAGAATCGAAACACAATCCCGCATATCGAGCAGAACCTGTGCGTCCTCATTGCTGATGAGAAGGGTCAAGCTATCGGTTCCCCATGCCGGATGATTGAAGAATGCCCGGCGACTATATCCGACGATCAACTCGGGCAACATCATCTCGTCGCTGCAACTGACGAATTCAGAAAGCCGGTGATATCTTGAGCACGACCGTCCATCACGTCGAGCCGATGGCTGACGGCGCCAGCCTGACCGAAGTCCTGGTCGATCGCATGCTGGATCTGTCGTTTGCGCATCTGCCGCAGAAGGCAAAGGACGTGGCCGTCAACGATCTCCTCGATATGGCCGGGAATTGCCTGTCGGCGCGCCAGACGGATTATATGCAGGCCTTGCTGCGCAGCTGCGACGACGTGGGCGATTGCACGGCGATCGGCCATGCGCGGCCGCTGCGGGCGGCGGATGCGGCGCTCATCAACGGCACCGGCACGCATGGCGAGGATTTCGACGATACCTTGGAGGGGGCGCCCATTCGCGTCGGCGCCATGGTGATTCCCGCGGCGCTTGCGGCGGCGGAACGCTACGGAAGATCCGGTGCCGAAACCCTGCGCGGCATCATCTTCGGTCTGGAGATGATCTGCCGCATGAATCATGTGGCGCCAGGCGCCATCCACAAGGCCTGCTTTCACCCGGTCGGTGTCATCGGTGCCATCGGCGCCACAGTGGGCGCCGGCATCACGCTCGGCCTCGACCGCGCGCAGATGGTCAACGCGCTTGGCATCGCCGGCAGCCTTTCATCGGGTCTTCTCGAATATCTCACCGATGGGTCCTGGACCAAGAGACTGCATCCGGGCTGGGCGGCGCAATCCGGCTTGCGCGCGGCGGTGATGGCGCGCGCCGGCTTTAACGGCCCGCGTACCGTGCTTGAGGGTCCGCACGGCTTCTTCCGCGCCTTCGCGCCCAGCATGCAACCGCGTTTCTCCTATTTGACCGAGGGGCTGGGCAGAGAATGGTTGATGGAAGACATCGCCTTCAAGCCTTATGCCTGCGGCACCATGATCCACCCTTTCATCGACTGCATGATCTGCCTGGCGCAGCAGGGTGTCAACGCGGATGACATCATCGATATCGCGTGCGAAACCGGCGAAGGCTTGGTCGACCGTCTTTGGGAACCGCTGGCCTCAAAGCATCAACCACCAACCGGCTATGCGGCGAAGTTCAGTATGCCGTTCTGCATGGCGGTGGGCTTCTTCGATCAGGCCGCGGGTTTGGAGCAGTTCACCGATGCAAAGGCGAAGAATCCTCGAATCTTGAGCCTGGCACGGCGTATCAGCTATGTGATCGACCCCGACAACGAGTATCCGGTCAACTATTCAGGCCATATCCGCGTGACGATGCGCGATGGCCAGATTATCGAACTGCGTCAGCCGCATATGCGGGGTGGCAGACGCGAGCCGCTCAGTCGCGACGAACTGGTCCGGAAATTCCATCGCAATGCGCTTTATGGCGGCTGGCAGGAAAGCCATGCCGACCGGCTGCTCGACTTCTGCCTGACGATCGCTGACCGGGAGTCTCTGGCGGCATTCAAGGACCATCGTATCTGACGGACCCATCCTCTTTCTTAGAACGCCGTGAACCAAGGAATACATAGAATCATGACTTTTATCCCCACCACAGTGACCCGGGCCGCCTGCGCTTTCATCGAGGCCAGCACCTTCGACCGACTGCCGGCGGAAGCCGTGCGGATCGCGCGCCGTTGCATTCTGGACGGCTTGGCGCTGTATGTTGCCGGGAGCGACGAGGAATCCGTTCAGGTCCTGATCGAGGATGCGCGCGATGTGGGCGGTCGTCCCGATGCGCTGTTGCTGGGCGGCGGCAAGGTGAAGGTCCCGGCTGCGCTGGCTGGGCGCGTGCTGGGAACAGCAGGTCACGCCCATGATTGGGATGATACCCAGGTGTCACGCGATCCCGCCCATGTCTATGGCCTGTTGACGCATCCCACCATCCCGCCTTTGACTGCGGCCATGGTCATGAGCCAGAAACTGGGTGGAATCTCGGGCCGCGACTTCGTCAGTGCTTTTATCACCGGCGTGGAAGTGGAATCGAAGATTTCGGAATGGATGCTGCCAGACCATTACAAGCGTGGCCTGCATTCCAGCGGCACGGTCGGCACCTTCGGCGCCGTAACGGTGGCAGCCAAGTTGCTGGGGCTCAAGGGTGAGAAGCTCGCCCACGCCATCGGCATAGCGGCCAGCCTTGCCGCCGGTATCCGCTGCAATTTCGGCACGATGACCAAACCCCTGCATGTCGGCCGCGCTTCCGAGAACGGCATCACCGCAGCCTTGCTGGCAGCGCGCGGCTTTACCGCCGATCCGGAGGCGCTCGATGGACGCTGGGGATTCATGATGGTGCAGGGTGGCGGTGCCACTGAAGCAAAGCTCGCCCAGGGCTTTGGTAATACCTGGTCGATCGTCGATCCCGGCGTCAGTATCAAGCCGTATCCCAGCGGAATTGTGACGCATCAGTCGATGGACGCGATGCTGAAACTGGTGACGACCCACAATGTCGACCCGACCAAGGTCGAGCGGATCGATTTTTATGCCGGCTCGAACATTCTCAACCCGATCCGCTATCCGATCGCAAAGAACCACCTGCAGGCAAAGTTCAGCATGGCCGGGCTGCTGGCCATGATCGTGCTGCGCCGCCAGGCCGGCCGCCAGGAATTCACCAATGCCTTTATCCAGGACGCGGCCACCCAGGACATGCAGCAGCGCATCAAGACGCATCTCGATCCTGAGATCGAGGCCAAGGGTTCGGATATTATCCGCTCGCGTATCGAGATGACCCTCAGGGATGGCACCAGGCTGGTTGAACTGGCCAACGAGCGCTATCGCGGCGGGCCGGACAATCCGATGACGGACAAGGATCTGGAGGCGAAGGTTGCGGCCTGCACCGCTGGTCTGCTCGACACCACGCGGCGCGAGGCGTTGATCGCGGGCGCGTGGGGCGTTGAAAAACTCGATGACGCGGCGAAGCTTGCAGGATTGATCCAGCCATGACCAAGTCCATGATATCCGTTTCCGGACATCTCGCCGATTGGGTCGCACAGCTGACTCCGGATCATCTCGATGCCGCCATGGAGCGCGCCGCCCTCGAGACGATCATCGACGTGCTGGGCCTGTGCGTCGCTGCCCGGGGAGCCGACTACACCCAGGCCACCATGGTAGCCAGCGATGATCCGGGTGATTGCACGGTGATCGCCCATGCGGTGCGCCGCTCGCCCTATGCCGCGGCGCTGATCAATGGCACGGCGGCGCATGGCGAGGATTTCGACAATACCTTCGAAGGATGCCCGGTCCATTCCGGCGCGGTCGTTGTGCCGGCCGTGCTGGCGCTGGCCGAGAAGTACAAGCTAGACGGCGCGCGCACCTTGCTCGCCGTTGCCGCCGGCATCGAAGTCATGTGCCGTCTCGGCCTGATTGCTGATAAATCGGTCCATCAGGCAGGCTTCCACCCGACTGCGGTCCTCGGCACCTTTGCTTCGACGGTAGCGGCGGCCATCGTCACCGGCCTGAAGGCGCCGGCGATCATCAATAGCCTCGGTGTGGCTGGTAGCCTGGCCTCGGGAATCATCGAATATCTCGCGGATGGCTCTTCGACCAAGCGGCTGCATGCTGGCTGGGCTGCGCAATCCGGCTTGCGCGCGGCAGCCCTGGGTGGCGCAGGCTTCACCGGACCTGTCACGGTGTTCGAAGGCACGCATGGCTTCTTCTCCGCCTTCGCACCATCGATCAAGCCCGATTTTTCCCTGCTGCTCGACGGCCTCGGCAAGAACTGGGTCGGCAGCAAGCTCGCCTTCAAACCCTATGCCTGTGGCACCATGGTGCAACCTTATATCGATTGCGCCCTGGCGTTGCGCAAGCGCGGCATTGAGGCGGATGCGATCGCCAGGGTGACTTGCGCTGTTGGCGAAGGTACCGTCCATCGACTGTGGGAGCCGCTGCCGCTGAAGCAGAATCCCCCGACCGCCTATGCGGCGAAGTTCAGCACGCCCTATTGCATGGCCGTGGCCTTCCTGGAAGGCGATGCTGGCCTGGCGCAGTTTACCGAAGAGAAGATCAAGGATGCCGAGGTGCTGAAGCTGTCCGCGAAGATCGACTTCGAAATCGATCCCAAGAACGAGTATCCGAAGAACTACACCGGCCATCTGCGGGCGACCCTGCACAATGGCGAGGTGATCGAACTCAATCAGCCGCATCTGCGCGGTGGCAGCCGTGACCCCCTGTCGCGCGCCGAGTTGGAGAACAAGTTCACCAGGAATGCGTTGTTCGGTGGCTGGTCGGCCATCCGGGCGCAGGCACTGCTGGATTTCGCGGCTTCCCTGCCGCAGCAACGCAACCTGGCTGAACTAGCAAAGGTCGGAGGTGGCTGACCATGGCTGAACTGGATGGAAAAGTCGCATTGGTGACGGGGGCGGCGCGGAATATCGGGCGCGCCATCAGCGTCGCCTTGGCTGAAGCCGGGGCGAGCGTCATCGTCAACACACGTGCCTCCCTGGATTTTGCCCAGGAGACCGTCGACCAGATCAAGGCGGCGGGCGGCAAGGCACTGTTGGCGCAGGCGGATGTGACGGATCCGGTCGCGGTCGCGAAAATGTTGAGGGACGGCGTTGCTGCCTTCGGCGGCATCGACATCCTGGTGAACAATGCGGCGGTAAGAAAAGAGGGCGTCCTGGAAAGTGTCACTCTCGCCGAATGGCGCGAGGTACTGTCGATCATGCTCGATGGCGCCTTCCTGTGCAGCCAGGCCTGTGTGCCGTCGATGCGGTCACGCGGTGGCGGCACTATCGTCAATATCGGCGGGCTGACCGGCCATACCGGCGCCAAACAACGTATCCATGTGGTGACGGGCAAGGCCGCGATCGCTGGGTTCACCAAGGCCCTGGCCCAGGATCTTGCCGTCGACAACATCACGGCGAATTGCGTGGTGCCGGGCCTCATTGAAACCGAGCGCGGTCAGCACAGCGCGGTCAACCCGCAGCATCATGGTGAGCGCGTACGCTTGCTGGGCCGCTCCGGCACACCCGCTGAAGTGGCCGCCATGGTGCGCTTTCTGTGCGGTCCGCGGGCCCGCTACATCACCGGCCAATCGCTGCATGTGAGTGGCGGCGCCGTGATGCCCTGAGCGACGAGGGCGATGCTGGTTCGTTTCAGCGTAGCCCGGATGTCCAGAGAGAGCTCACATCGGGATTGTTGCTGATCGCCATGAGACTGTCGAACAAGCGCTCCGGCTCGGCAATACGGTCTTTCGTCAGCACCAGGAATTTGGCACGCAGTTGATCAGAGCTGAGTGGCTGGTCTGGGCAACCCAGAAAGCTGGTGGCGGCATCTTCCAATTGCCGGCCGTCCCGGAGCGTGATCTTCAGTTCGGTCGGCCCCCGCCTCCCGCTGATGTCGCGCAAAGGTTCCAGTACGATCAGCTCAGCCAGGCGTTTGATGTTGTCGTCGGAAATTACATCTGACCGGAAGCTCGCTGGATCCGCCGGATCCCGGTATGCCGCGACCGCCACCACATAGGGAACGCTGTACTGGACCTGCATGATGTCGCCCGGCTGCCGCGCTGTGTGGTGCGACAACACCTTGTCTGACACATGCAGGTTCAGGGCTGCGATATCATGTCCGGTGAAGCCATGTCGCGCCATCAACGAGCGCAGCATGTGCACAGGGATATGGGCGGTGATGTGGCAGGCGAAGCTCTTGATGGCGAGGCTGCTGGTCTGCCAGCTTGACCCAAGACCCGCCGTCAGCAAGGCTGCGTCATGGTCGTTACAATAGGCTTCCAGCACGCCGAACGCACCGTCGAGCACCGTGTCCGGACCTTCATAGCCGCCGGCCGCGAGCTGGGCGGCGAGGATGCCGGATTCCGCGGCGCGGCCCATATGCAACCGCTTCACCATGCCGCCGCTGCCAGCCTTGCTGAAGGCGAGGAGGCCGGCGCCGAGTGACCCGGCGATCCCCATCGCCTGGGTGAGGTGGCCGGAATCCAGACCCATGAGGACGCCGATTGCAATGGCCGCGCCGAACGGGCCGACAATGCCGGGTGCGTGAAAGCCGCGCTTTTCCGGCGAATGCAGCGTTGCCGTGCCGACGCGGTGCATCACCTCGAAACCTGCGACGATGGATCTGAGCAGATCGCGCCCTGACGCGTGGCAGGCTTGCGCCACGGCCAAAGCGGGAAGGGCCACGGTGGCGCCCGGATGAACGCCGACACTTGGCTGAACCAGGCTGTCCAATTCGAAGGCATGCGATTGGGCGCCCCAGGCCAAAGCGGCCTCGCGGATCGCCGTCAGGCTTGTCGATGTTGCGAGGGGCAAGAAGCCCGCCTTCTCATCAAGCCCGGTCTGCGCCAGGAGGATCTTCGACCACGGCAGCGACTGACCGAACATGGCGCAGGCGATGGCGTCGACGAGGCATTGCTGGGCTCGTTCCAGTACCTGGACCGGAATATCCTCGTCGCGCAGGCCAGCGGCAAAATCTGCCAGGATAGGCGCAGCCGGGTTTGTCTTCGAATTGGCGTGATCCATGTGTCGTGGGTTCCCCAAAAAGGATTCGCGGCGGCACGGGGGCCTGATGTGAAAGCCCCGGCCAATCACGTGGAATCAGAATTCACCTGTCGCAGCTACAAATGTAGCAAGCATCGGAGGGCAACCCAAGCGGTCACCGCGTTGCGACGAAGAAAAGCCGCGGGAAGGGCAGGAGCACGGTGCCGTCAGGCATGGCCGGATAGGCCAGGGCAATGGCAGCTTGATAGCGCTCCAGGAAGGCCGCGCGCTCATCGTCGTTCAGAGGTTGGATGAAGGGTCGCAGGCCGGTACCCTTGAACCATTCAACGACGGCGCCGGCACCGCCGGCGAGCGGATGATGATAGGTTGTCCGCCAGACATCCACCTTCGCCCCGGCAGCACGCAAGGCGCGGAAATACCAATCGGCATTCTGACGGATGTTCGCCCGTGGCGCCGCGACCAGCTTGCCGGACCAGGGGCCATCCGCCGCGGTCTCGCGCATCAGGCGATGGGCCGGTTCGTCGAGATTGTCGGGAATCTGCACGGCCATACTGCCGCCATCGGCAGCTTGCCGAGCAATGCCGGCAGGAGGGCGGCATGGTCCGGGACCCATTGCAGGGCGGCATTGGCGAGGATCACGTCAAAGGGTCCGCGGTTGCGCCATTGCGCGATGTCGCCGATTTCGAATTGGAGGTTGGGCAAGCGCTTCCGCGCCGCGTCGATCATGTCGGCGGAACTGTCCATGCCGATGACAGTTGCGTCCGGAAAGCGCTGTTGCAGAAGCTCGGTCGAATTCCCCGGGCCGCAGCCGATATCCGCCGCCATCGCCACCTTGGTGGTTGGTATCTGTGCCAGCAGATCCCGGATCGGGCGGTTGCGTTCGTCTTCGAATTTGCTGTACTGCGCGGCGGACCAACTCATTGGCATTTCCTCTGATAGTCAGGAAGAAATGTATATAGCACGAACGATCAATGCGCTCCGGGTGTATTCGGGCGATGTTGATGATCTCTCCGGGTTTGAAGTTTCGTGGCGCATCACAGCATCGCGCCAGGCAAAGTCACTTGGGTCGCTGCAGCATCCATTCATGCTGTGGATCGTTCTTGAAGCACCAACGGCGCTCCGGACCTGCCATCACATTAAGGTAGTAGAGGTCGTAACCATGTGGCGCGCCGACGGGGTGGTACCCCCTTGGAACCAGCACCAGATCGCGATTCTCGACCGCCATGGTCTGATCGATGCTGCGGTCGTCGGTATAGACACGCTGAAAGGCAAACCCCTGAGGCGGGTTGAGGCGATGATAATATGTCTCCTCCAGCTGCGTCTCCTGGGGCGGCGTCGCCGTGTCATGCTTATGCGGCGGATAGGAGGACCAATTGCCACCCGGAGTCACCACTTCGACCACCAGAAGACTGTCCGCCACGGCCGATTCCGGCAGGATATTATAGACATGGCGGATATTGCTGCCCCTGCCGCGCTCTTCATAGCCGACGTCCTCCGGCCGGATGAGCCGCACGCCGGATTGGCCGCCGGTCACATCCTGGGCTTGGCCGGGCGCCGAACAGACGGCCAGTTCAAGCTCGCCGATCGCCGTTACCGAAGACGCAACGCCGGCGGGCACGTAGACCGCATAGGGTGCCTTGCCTTCGAAAGGCGTGGATCGTTCGCCGATATGCGCGAACCTTTCACCACCAGCCGCTATGTCAGCATGGCCGCCGACCAGCACCAGGCATCGCTCGCGCCCATCGCCTGGAATGGCGACCTGCTGGCCATCGTGCAACCGATAAAGATCGAAGCCGACATGGCGCCAATGAGCTATCTCCGGTGTAATATGATGGACCCGGCCGCTGGCGTCCGGCGCCTTGGCCTTGACGAGCAGATCGCGGGCGAAACCAGGAGTGCCGATCGATGCCATGGTCGACCTCTCAACTGTCACTGACGCGCAGCTTGGCAGCTTGGGCGAGCTTGCGCAAATGGGCGTTGCCCAGCTCGGCATAGATCTTGGGATTGGCAATGCGCGGATCCTGTTCCGCCTCCTGCACCAGCCAACCTTTGTAATTGGCCTTGGCCAGAATGGCGAAGATCTTGGCATAGTCGACAATGCCGTCGCCGGGTGCCGTGAACAGCCCGCAGAGAACCGCCTCCGAGAAGCTGGTGTCGCGCCGACGGCAGGCCTCAAGGGCATAGCGGCGGATGTCCTTGCAATGCACGTGGACGATGCGGGCGGCATGCTTGCGGGCGACCGCGACGGGGTCTCCGCCCGCGACGGTCATATGCCCGGTGTCGAGCAGCAGGCCGACAGCCGGACCGGTATTTTCCATCAGGCGGTTGACATCCTCGGCGCTTTCGATCGGCGTTCCCATATGATGATGCACCGCCATCTGCACGCCTTGACCCAGCATGTAGTCGGCAACCTCGGTCATCCGTCGGCCCAGGGTCTTCCATTGCGCGGCATTGGCAACTTTCGGCCGCTGCGAGAATCCGGCTGCGACATTGAGCACGATGTCGCCGGTCGTCTCGGCAAAGACCATCACCTTGGCCCCGCAACCTTTCATCAGGGCGAGATGATCGGCCATAGCGGCGATCTCCGCCTTGGTATCGCGCTCCAGCAGGCGCGCAGAATACCAACCGGAAACGAGCTTGAGGTCGTGGCGGTCAAGCAACGCCTTCAATTTCTTGGGTTGGCGCGGATATTTCCTGCCCAGTTCCACGCCGCTGAACCCCGTCGCGCGCGCTTCCCGCAACAGCACGTCGAGCGGGATAAGGTCGCCCAGCCAGGCCATGCAATCATTGGTCCAGCCGATGGGGTTGATGCCGAGAGTGACGCTCATGTGGTTTCTTCCGTTGATCTGTTTGAACAAAATCAGGGGTGGTCGCGACGAGACAGGGGCCTTGTCGTAGGCGGAACGGGCAGCGGAAACCTGTGGCCGCGTCGATACTTCGGCGATCGGGACGTCCCACCAGGTACCGCCCTCGCTGGTGGAATTGAGGGGGTCGGTGTCGATCACGATGACGCTGGTGCGGTCCTGCGCCTTGGCCCGGGCAAGAGCTGCCTCCAATTCGGCGATGGTCGCGACTTTCTCGGCAATGGCACCCATGGCGCGCGCATGGGCGGCAAAGTCGATCGGCACATCGGTCACCTGGCGAACGTCTTCGAAAAGATTGTTGAACGGCGCGCCGCCACAGGCCTGCTGCAAGCGGTTGATGCAGCCATAGCCACGATTGTCGAGCACGATGATGTCGAGCTTGGCGCCGAGCATGACCGAACTCACGATCTCGGAGTTCATCATCAGGTAGCTGCCGTCGCCGACCATGACGATCACACGTCTATCCGGCAGGGCCAGTTTGACGCCAAGGCCGCCGGCGATCTCGTATCCCATGCAGGAATAGCCATATTCCAGGTGATAGCCGACCGGTTCATGGGCGCGCCACAGCTTGTGGAGTTCTCCCGGCAGGCCCCCGGCAGCGTTGACCAGCACATCCTTCGGTCCGGCCGACCGATTGACGGCGCCAAGCACCTGGGCATCGCTGGGCAAGGTGTTGTCGCCGGCTTGGCTGCCGACAGGTGGCGCTGTGCGGCGATCCACGGCGCCCGTCCAGGCCTTGGCGAGCTCACCAGCACGTACCGACCAATTCGCCGGTGCCCGCCAGCCGCCGAGGCTACTTGCCAGTGCTTCCAGCCCCGCGCGTGCATCCGCCACCAGGGGGCAGCGCATTCTGTTTCACAGCGTCGAAGGGGGCCGTGTTGAGTTGGATCAGCTGCGCCCGCGGCCCGAACAGGGCATGCGAACCGGTGGTGAAATCCTGCAGGCGCGTGCCGATGGCAAGAAGGCAATCGGCTTCGCGGGCGAGGGTATTGGCTGCTTCGGAGCCGGTCACGCCGACACCGCCCATCTGCGCCGGATGATCCCAGGGCAGGACGCCCTTGCCCGCCTGGGTTTCCGCGACCGGCAGGTCATGAGCCTCAGCGAATTGCCGCAAGGCCGCTCCTGCTTCGCTGTATTTGACTCCGCCGCCGGCAATGATCAAGGGTGCCTTGGCCGCCCGCAGGACCGCGATCGCGCGGGCCAACTCACCGGCATCCGCGGCCGGCCGACGCCAATGATGGAGGCGCCGGGCAAAGAAGGCGGCGGGAAAATCGAAAGCTTCGGTCTGCACGTCCTGCGGCAGGCACAAGACCACCGGGCCGCAATCGACCGGGTCAGTGAGGACGCGCATCGCCTGCGGCAGGCTGGCAAGCAACTGCTCCGGCCGCGTGATCCTGTCCCAATAGCGCGACACCGGCTTGAAGCAATCATTGGCGCTGATGGTGGGGTCGCTGAAGCTTTCGATCTGCTGCAGGACCGGGTCCGGGCGCCGGTTCGCGAACACATCGCCAGGCAGGAGAAGGAGCGGCAGGCGGTTGACATGGGCAACGGCCGCCGCGGTCACCATGTTGGTGGCGCCAGGCCCCACCGAGGTCGTGCAGGCCAGAATGCGGCGGCGGTTGTGGGCCTTGGCGAAAGCGATTGCCGCATGCGCCATACTCTGCTCGTTCTGGGCGCGATAGGTGGGGAATTCGTCGGCGACCGCACCCAACGCCTCACCCAGCCCGGCCACATTGCCATGGCCGAAGATGGCGAACATGCCCGCCAAGATCGGCATTTCCGTGCCGTCGATCTCGACCATCTGGGCGCGCAGGTAGCGCAGCAGCGCCTGAGCCATCGTCAAATTGAGCGTGGTCATGATGTTTCGTTTCCTGCTAGCGGCGTGGCAGCGGCGCTGTTTCTGCGGGCGCTGCGCCAGACATCAATCAAACGGCGATACCGAACGGCAACTTCATCGACGAATCCGCCATCGCTGAGGTCGCCCCGCAACCACAATTCCGCTGGCTGCGAGAAGACCGAGCGGCCGATCGCAAATCCGCGGCAGATCGGTTGCAGCGCCGCAATCTCCAGGGTGCGGACCAGATTGGGTTCCGGCGCATCCAGCCCCAACAGCAGCACCCCACGGCAATCCGGATCGCAACGGCGCACGACATCGCTGATGGCGGCCCAACCGGCTGAATCGTCGGGCGCCGCCAGCTTCCACCAATCCGGCCGCAATCCGCGGTCATAGTAGCGCTGGATCATGGCGGCGACCATGGCGCCGTCACCCGGTCGTGCCTTGTCCGGGATGATCTCCAGCAGCAATTCATGGCCGCTCTGACGGCAGGCCTCGAACAGCGCCAGCAGGCGATCTTCCTGCGGCCCCCAGATCGCGGTCGAATCGTCCGGCTTCTGGTAGACGAGGCATTTGACCGTGTGTTCCAGCGGCCATTCCCGCAGGATGCTGCCGATGTCCCGGCCACCCTCGAACATCAGCGGGATCTGCTCCGGCAGTTCCACCGGCCGGGCAATCCAATGCCCCCGACCTGTGGCATAGGCAAGGACATCGCTGCCAAATCGGCCATCCAGGATGATGCCAAAGGCGGGATCGGCGCCGAATGCCTTTGCCGCACCGTCATAGATCAGGCGCTTGAGGACCGGGATGCGGGTATGTGGTGCGCCCACCTGATCGGCCAGGCGTTCCAGTTGGACCCGGTGGTCGAAGGCCAGGGCGCATATCTCGGGCAATGCCCGTCGGCGGGTGGTTGTCCAATGCAGGTCGTTGAGGACCGGATCGTGACGCAGCGCCGGCGTAGAACTGGGATGATCTAGGAAATGACGCAACTCGCGCCAGGTCGGACTGGCTGGCGCGCAGCCGTGCCGCGAGACGACCAGGGCGCCACAGGCATTGGCCATCCGCAAGGCGGTCGGAAGCGCCTCTCCCCCGAGCAGGCCACGCAGCAGCCCGCTCATGAAACCGTCGCCGGCACCAAGGACGTTATAAACCTCGACCGGAAAGCCACGATCGACCATGCCCGATTCCAGATCTTCGGGAATGGCATCGGGATAGGCCACGCAACCGAGCGGCCCCCGTTTCATGACGATCAAGGCGCCGGTCAGGGCCCGGATCCGTCGCAAGGCCGCCCGGGTATCGGTCGAACCGCCGGCAATATGGATTTCTTCTTCGGTTCCCACCACGATGTCGCAGGCTGGCAGGATGGATTGCAGATGCGCGCTGGTAGCGGCATCGTCGACGAAGCGCACCTCGCCACTGCCATGCCCGCCAATCCCCCACAGGACGGGGCGATAGTCGATATCGAGAATCGCAAGGGCGCCGTTCGCTCGGGCCAGCTCCAGGGCGCGCCGGCTGGCCGCTGCGAGATTGGGCCGCGAGAAATGCGTGCCAGTCACGAGGACAGCACGGGATTCAGCGATGAAGGCGGGATCGATGTCGGCGCTGTCGAGGGCCATGTCCGCGCAATTCTCCCGGTAGAAAATCAAAGGAAACTGAGTCTTGTCGCGGATTCCCAGTATGACCAGCGCGGTCAGCCGCGACGGATCCGTCGCCACGCCGCGCGTATCGACCCCTTCGACCGTCAATTGCTCAAGGATGAAGCGTCCCATATGCTCATTGCCGACCCGGCTGATGAGAGCCGAGCGCAGGCCGAGCCGCGCCGCGCCAACGGCGATATTGGTAGGGCAGCCGCCCACATATTTGGCGAAGGACGCCATGTCTTCCAGGCGGCCACCGATCTGCTGGCCGTAGAGATCAACAGAGGATCTGCCGATTGTAATGACGTCCAGCTGACGTTGCTCTGCAGACAGGAACTTCATGCAGCACGCGTCGCATCCGGCTTGGTCAGGGGAGCGGCGCGAAAACCTGCCGTTGACTGCCCCGCTTTGCCGCCCCGCGGCCGCGCGGCGCAAGCTTGCGGGACAAGCGTTGCCGCGGCTCGTGATGCATGATGCTGTCGGCTCATCGTTCCAGTGCTCTCCCGGGCAGCGCGTCGCGTTTATCAAGGCGAGGCATGATTCGCGATTGTAAGTTCTGTTCTATTGAGCATAATGGAATGAATTTTCTAAATTTCAAGAATAATCGTGAATCGTGTTTTTTCGACAATCGGAGGGTGATGGCTTATGGCGCGCTTGCGGATCGGTGTTTTTGGTGCCGGCATGGTCGCTCAGGTCGAGCATGTACCGAACCTGTTGCATCTGCGGGAGCAGTTCGACCTTGTGGCTGTGGCCGATCCATCGGCCAAGGCACGCGCCTTCATGGCCGACCGCTTCAACCTCGCGACCGACCCGTCGCTCGATGATCTGCTCGGCCGCAAACTTGATGCGCTGCTGATTGCGGCGCCGGATTTCTGTCATGTCGGCGGGGTGGAGAAGGCACTGGCGGCAGGTCTTCATGTTCTGGTCGAAAAGCCGCTTTGCTACGACCCGGCGGATGCGGATCGCTTGAGCGCGCTTCAGGCCGAAACCGGCAGGATCGTGCAGGTGGCCTATATGAAGCGCTTCGATGCCAGTTATGTGGCCGCGTTGGAGCTGGTCGCCGGACTGGGTGAACGATTGCGCTATATCTCGGTCGAGAAGACCGAACCTGCCGACATCTACCAGATGGGCCATCATCGCTACCAGGCCAGCGACGACGTGGCGCCGGATCTGATCGCAGCCGGGCGCGCCGAAACCCAGCGCCAGGTGACGGCGGCACTGGGCCGATCGATATCAGGCGCGCCCTATCGCGCCTATACCGGCGCCTTCTGCTCGAGCCTCGTCCACGACGTCAATCTGGTCCATGGCCTGCTCGATCATATGGGACTTGCCAAGGTCGAGGTCGCGGCGGCGCAGGTCTTTGCCGGGGCCGAAGGGGCCAGCGCCACGCTGCACGTCAATGGCGCCCAGGCCCTGTGGCAGATGACGCATCTCGCCGTCCCACAGCTTGCTGACTATCGCGAAAGAGTGGCGCTTCACTTTGACGACCGCATCGTCGAGCTGGTTTTCCCGGCCCCCTATCTCAACCATCAGCCCACCCGCCTCTTGCTGAGGCACTCGAAGGGGCACCGCTACGAACAATCGGAGATCCGCGACGGCTATGAGGAACCTTATCTGGCGGAACTGGTGGGCTTTTGGGCAGCCATCATGAATGGTTCGCCAGTGCGCACCGGCATTGCCGATGCGCGCCGTGACATGGTGCTGATTGCCGAGATGGGGCGCCTGGTGGCGAATTCCTAGCGGCGGCGCTGTTTGGCGACCTTGCGGGCGGTTTCGCCGCCACGACCGACCGCGGCCTCAAGCCGGTGCCCGAGCGCCAGGACAAGGGCCACGGCAAGGCAAGTCGTGGCGGTCAGGGAACGAATACCCTTGATCTGCGCTTCCTCGACTTCAAAGCGGATATCGGCCAGCGAGACCAGCGGGCTCAGCCCCTTATCGGTAATGGCAATGATGCGCGCGCCCTGCGCCTTGGCTTGCGCCACCACCGACAATGTCTCCGGTGCATAGGGCGAGAAGCTGACGGCAATGAGCGCGTCCTCGGCCGAGAGCAGGCGCGCCTGCTCGCCGCTCATGCCGCCGATACTGTCGAGAAGGACGGCGCGCTGACCGAGATGACTCAGGGCATAGGAGAGATAGGCAGCGACCGGAAAGGACCGCCTCTGCGCGGTCACTCCGATGATGCGGGCCGTTGCCAGCAGATCCGCGACGCGGTCGAGGTCGACTGACGGAATGTCCCGCCGCAGGCGTTCGAGCGAGGCGGAATCCGCGTCAATGAGTTGTTCGAGCACGCCCTTGGGCGATTGATGGTGCGTGTCGTCGGTTTCCGCCGCGCGGATACGTTCACCATAGCTCACCACGCGGTCGATCAGGCGCGAGCGGAACACCTGCTGCATGTCGCTGAAACCGTCGAAGCCGAACAATTTTGCAAAGCGGATCAGGCTCGATGGCTGCACCTTGGCGCGACCGGCGATATTGGCGACGGTTTCCAGCGCCACGAAATCGGGCATTTCCATCGTGAATTCAGCGATCTGGCGCAGCCGCTTGGGCAATTGATCATGCCGTTCGGCGATTTGCTGCTTCAGCGACTCGTAAGTCCGTTCCACCCTATCACTCCCAGGCTGTGCGGCGTGGTTGATGCCGCGCCCGTCATCCCAAATCAAGGCCGAAACGCGCCGGGAAAATGGCACAAGGACGAGGCAATCATAATGGAAGAAAAGTTCCGGACCGTCCAGTCTACAGAATTTGTCTTCGCTCGACGGCAACAGAGCCGCCCTGGATTTCGGCATGTGCCCCAGCTATGTGCCATGAGCATCTGTCGGAAGAATCGCAGGAAAGCGCCTATTCTCGGCACATCTTGCAGCACCCGCAGCCGTGCAGTCCCACCTGGCGACATCTATCCGCGCCGCGGCTCATGCAGTCACACCAGGAACGAGGGTTGTTTCATTTCCCGTTGCCAGACGGGATATTTGTTCTATAATCAAAAAAAAATAGAATACGGGACCCGCGGGCGACAGAGTTTGTCAACGCGGCCACCAGGTCGGATACAGGGAGCAGCAACAGGTGTCGCACTCGATCTGCATCGGTAATCGTGATGGCTGACAGTCCGGTCAGGCATAACGCTCGACCGGCCGCGCTGCGTGGACCCGGGATCGGGTCGGCCAGGGCTGGTGCGCGCTATCGCCGCGATGGTTTCGTCGTGCTGCCGCAGGTGTTCTCCGCCAGCCAGATCCGCAAGCTGCGAGCCGAGACCGCGTCGATATGCCGGGGCGAAAGAGGCGCTGTCCGAGGTGCATCCAAGGATCTGCAGCGGGAGCCGGACGATTCCGTCATCCGTCGCTTCCTTTGCATTCATCACCCGCACAAGCTTTCGCGCCTGATGCGCAAGGCTGTGATGCATCCGGATATCGTCGATCTGCTGGGCGCGGCCATCGGGCCGACTGTCAAATGCATGCAATCCATGCTGTTCGTCAAAGGACCTGGCAAGCCCGGTCAGCCATGGCATCAGGACGAATTTTTCATTCCCACCCGCTGCCGCTCGCGGGGCGGTGTCTGGGTCGCGCTCGATGACGCGACCGTTGCGAAGGGTTGCCTGTGGGTCATTCCGAAATCCCACACTTCCGGGGTGATCTATCCGACGCGTCCGCTCGCGGATGCCAGGTTCGATGGCAGCCCCGTCGCATATGGCTTCCCGGGTGGTGACAAGATGGCGCGACCGGTACCTGTCGCTGCCGGTGGCGTCGTCTTGTTTAACGGCTATCTGCTGCATCAGTCGCTACCCAATACGACAGCGGACAATTTTCGCCGCGCCCTGGTGTTTCATGTCATGAGCGGGGAATCGCTGCTGCCGTGGAATGACGAAGGGCGGATGCCCCCTTGCGACGACATGCGCGACATTTTCATGGTGCGGGGCAAGGACCCCTATGCCTGGAAAGGCACCACCGAAGTCCTGGAACCCTATCTGCGCGAGACGAGCTACTGATGTCGCCACGGTGGCAGATGATGATCAACCGAAATCGCGAATTGCCGGTCATTCGCGATCTCGGTCCGTGCTTGAACCAAGAAACCGGATGTGCGGGAACCCGTCCTTCGACGGCAACTTTAGATGGGAGAATGACATGAGCTTCATGAGCAAGATTGCCATCGGCGTCACAGCCCTGATGCTGTCGCTGCCGGCAGTTGCGAATGCCGACGAGACCCGGGTCGTCTTCGTGACCCATGGCCAGGCGGCGGATCAATATTGGTCGGTCGTCAAGAAGGGTATGGACGACGCCGCCAAGACGATGGGTGTCAAGGCAGAATACCTTGCCCCGGAAACCTTCGACATGCCGGCCATGCAGAAGCTGCTGGATGCGGCGATTGCCTCCAAGCCGGATGGACTGGTCGTGTCCATTCCCGATGAAAATGCGCTCTCGGCTTCCGTCGAGACTGCGGTCAAATCGGGTATTCCGGTGATTGTCATCGATTCGGGTGGATCGGCGCTTTCCAAGAAACTCGGCGCGCTGCTGTTCATGGGCCAGTCGGAATATGACGCCGGCGTCGCCGCCGGCGCACGTGCCAAGGCGCTTGGCGTCCAGCATGGCGTCTGTGTCAACCACGAGGTCGGCAATGTCAGTCTCGATGACCGTTGCCGTGGCTTCAAGGACGGCCTGGGGATCGACGTGCCGGTGCTGCAGGGTGTGATGGATCCGACCGAGATGAAGGGGCGCATTGCAGCCCATCTGACCAGTCATCCCGACACCGACTTCGTGCTGACGGTCGGGTCGGCCGGTGCCGATCCTGCCCTGGCCGCGATCGAAGAGGCCGGTCTCAGCGGCAAGCTGAAAACCGGCACGTTCGATCTGTCACCCACCATCCTGCAGGCGGTCGCCGACGGCAAGATGGAATGGGGCATTGATGCCCAGCAGTATCTGATGGGCTACTTCCCGGTCATGGCCTTCGATCTGATGAAGCGGTACAAGTTGGTGCCGATTGCTGATTTCCCGACGGGTCCGGGCTTCGTCGGCAAGGCTGAAGCATCAACCGTCATCGATCTCGCCAAGCAGGGCGTTCGCTGACATCTACGCCGTAATCTCCATGGGAGCTGGCGGCTTGCCAGCTCCCATCGGGACGGCACCAGATCATCCACTCAACCAGCATGAGGGAACAATTTCCGTGGTAGACGAACGCCTCCGCGAGATCAGTCCATTCAGCCAGGCATTGCGTCGACCGGAACTCGGTGCCGCTGCTGGGACGGTCCTCGTCGTCCTGTTCTTCCTGATCTTCGCCGGTGACAGCGGCCTGTTCAGCCCGCGCGGCGTGGTGAACTTCCTCGAAGTCTCCGCCCAATTGGGAATTCTGGCTGTCGCCGTCGCCCTGCTGATGATTGGCGGCGAGTTCGACCTGTCGCTCGGATCGATGGTCGCCTTTGCCGGCGTCATCATCGCCATCCTCTCGACGCAATATGGCTGGCCGATCTGGCTATGCATATTGACCGCCTTCGGCGCCGCGATCGTTGTCGGCTTCTTCAACGGCTGGCTGGTGGTGCGGACGGCCTTGCCGTCCTTCATCGTGACCCTGGCAACGCTCTTTGTCCTGCGCGGCGTCGCCTTGGGCATGACGCGGCTGATCACGGGCCGGACCCAGATCCCGGGCATCAAGGAACTTGCGGCTGGTGATTGGCTGGCACCGATCTTCGGTGGGCAATTCGGTGGCGATTTCCTGCTCTGGCTGGCTGGGATCGGGCTCATTCCGCTGCGGCCGGACGGACTGCCGGAAGTACAGGGCATCCCGGTCTCAATCCTGTGGTGGCTCGCCCTATCGGCCCTGGCCACCTGGGTCCTGCTGCGCACCAGGTTCGGCAACTGGATCTTTGCTGTCGGCGGCGATGCCAACGCAGCGCGGAACGTGGGTGTGCCGGTGGCGCGGGTCAAGATCCGGCTGTTCATCATGACCGCCTGTGCTGCAACCCTGTTCGCAGCGATCCAGGTCCTCACCGTGGGGTCGGCGGACACTTCGCGCGGATTGCAAAAGGAATTCGAGGCGATCATCGCCGTGGTCATTGGCGGCACATTGCTCACGGGCGGCTACGGCTCGGCGGTGGGCGCGATGTTTGGTGCTCTCATCTTCGGTCTGGTGCAAATGGGCATTTTCTATACCGGAATCGACACCGATTGGTTCAAGGCCTTCATGGGCGTGATGCTGCTGGTGGCAGTTCTGTTCAACAACTACATCCGCCACAAGGCGTCGGAGGCACGTCGATGACGTCTCCTCTGATCGAATTGCAGAATGTCAGCAAGTTCTACGGAACGGTCATCGCGTTGAAAGACGTCTCGATCGCTGTCAATGCCGGCGAGGTACTCTGCCTGCTTGGCGACAATGGCGCCGGCAAATCGACCCTGATCAAGACGCTCTCCGGCGTGCACCGGCCGACTGAAGGACGGATCCTGATCGAGGGAGAAGAGGTAGTTCTCCATTCGCCGCGGGAGGCTCTCGATCGCGGCATCGCGACCGTCTACCAGGATCTTGCCACCGTCCCGCTGATGAGTGTCGCGCGCAACTTTTTCATGGGGCGCGAACCGACCCGGGGGCACGGCCTGTTCAATCGCCTCGACTGGGATTTCATGAACCGGACGGCGCGTGCGGAAATGTCCAAGATGGGCATCGACATTCGCGACCCCAGCCAGCCCGTGGGGACTCTCTCCGGCGGCGAACGCCAATCCCTGGCGATTTCCCGCGCGGTGTTCTTCGGTGCCAAGGTGCTGATCCTCGACGAGCCGACCTCAGCCCTGGGCGTGCATCAGGCGTCCGTCGTCCTGCGGCTGATCGCCCGCGCCCGCGCCCGTGGCCTGGGCGTGATTTTCATCACCCATAACGTCCATCATGCCTATCCCGTGGCTGACGTCTTGACATTGCTGAACCGCGGTCGTTGCGTCGGAACATTCCGTCAATCGGAGATATCGCGCGAGCGAGTCCTTGAAATGATGGCCGGGGGCAAGGAACTGGTCGATCTGGAAACCGAATTGCGTACGATCCGGGACGAAGCCGGGCAGGGAGCGTCCTGAGATGTCAAAGAAACTCCGTATCGGCCTGATCGGCAGCGGCTTCATCGCTCGCTGCCATGTCTATGGCTATCGCACGATGTTGTCGGTCTTTCCCGAGGCGGCAGCGTTTCCGGATTTCGAAATCGTGGCGGAGCTGACGCCGGAACTCGCCAAGGCGGCGGCGGATCGTTTTGGCTTCCGCCGTCACACCGCGGACTGGCGGACATTGGTCAGCGATCCCGCTGTCGATATTGTCGATATCTGCGTCCCCAGCAACCTGCACCGCGAGATCGCACTGGCAGCAATTGGGGCCGGCAAGCATATCTATTGTGAAAAGCCGGTGGCGCTGAACGGCGACGAGGCAGCGGAAATCGCTGCGGCGGCCGGCAAGGCGGGGGTCAAGTCCCTGGTCGGCTACAGCTATTTGCGCAATCCGCTGGTGGGGCTCGCCAAAAAGTTGATCGCTGAAGGCGCCATTGGCGAGATCGTCCATTTCCGGGGCGCTCACAACGAAGATTACATGGCCGATCCATCGCATCCCTTTATCTGGCGCTGCGACCCGGCGATTGCCGGCAAGGCCGGTGCCCTCGGCGATCTCGGCAGTCATATCATCAGCATCGCGCGCTTGCTGGTGGGGGAGATAGCAGCGGTCTCCGGGCAGGCGACCACGGTCATCAAGAAGCGGCCCATCGCTCCCGGTTCAAAGGAGACACGTCAGGTTGGCAATGATGATCAGACGCAATTCCTGATCGAATTCGCCAACGGTGCAACCGGTCACATCGAGACCAGCCGGATCGCCACCGGCAGTCATATGGACATCACCTACGAGATTGTCGGCACTCACGGTGCGATCCAGTTCGACGGCGAAAGGATGAACGAAATCCGGATCTATTCGGATCGGGATCCGGAAGACCGCCGTGGCTTCCGCACGGTCTATGCCGGCCCGGCACATCCACCATACGGAAATTTTGTGCCTGGTGCCGCCCATGGCCTGGGATTCAACGATCACAAGGTCATCGAGGCCTATGAAGTGATGCAGCTGGTGGGCGGCGACCGGCCGGCCTATCCGGATCTGGCCGAGGCGGCGCGGATCGGCCGGGTGCTGGACGCGGTGCTTCAGTCATCCGCGGAGAGGCGTTGGGTGAAGCTGGTTTGAAGAATGTCCGCGGCGGGAGGAGTTGATGGCCGATCGCAGACCGACCGTTGCCGATCTACTGGCGATCAAGGGCGTGCGGCAGCTCAGCATGCTACAGGTGAACACGCTTGAAGAGGCCGCAGCGGCGCAGCTTGCCGGCGTGGATCTGTTGTCCGTCGAGCCGAGCCTGCTCACCCCCGCCTTTCGCGACGCGGTGCCAACCTGTTTCACCATTCCAGGCCTCGATGCGGGAAAGTACATCAGTGAAGAAGAATATCTCCGCGGTGCCTTCACGGCTCTGGCCGCCGGCGCTGACGCGGTCTATTGCGCGGCCAGTCTGCCGATCATTCGGCGCCTGCGCGACGAGGGCATACCGGTCTGTGGCCATGTTGGCCTGATCCCGTCCCGGGCGACCTGGACGGGCGGGTTCAAGGCCGTGGGCAAGACGGTGGCAACGGCCCTGCTGGTGTGGCGCCAGACCAAGGCCCTGGAGCAGGCGGGGGCATTCGCGTCGGAAATCGAAGTCGTCCCGGACGAGCTGGCGCGCGTCATTTCCCGAAACACTTCGATGTTCATGATCTCGATGGGTGCCGGAAACGGATGCGACGCGCAGTATCTGTTCGCCGAGGATGTGCTGGGCAGCAATCGCGGGCATTACCCGCGCCATGCCAAATCCTACCGGAACTTTGCGGCCGAGTATGACCGGTTGCAACAGGAGCGTGTCGCTGCTTTCAAGGAATACGTGGCCGATATCCGGTCCGGGGCCTATCCGGCGCAGAAACACATGGTCAAGATCGCGCCCGAAGAGCTTGAGATGTTCCTGGCGGAAGTGGGGCCAGAGCTGCCCGGCATCTCGTCCTGAATGCCGCTCCTTCGGCACCGGGCCTGAGAGACAGGCCCGTCAGGTCGACATAACCCGGACGTGTTCGCCAAATGGAATCCCCGATATCGCTCCAGGGTCGGTCTGGGGAGGAGAGATGCTCTCCGCGACGGCATTCATGATTTGGCCGAGGTCACGATGACGGAAATCCCCGAAACCCGCCTGGACAGATCCGTGGCGACCGAAATGCTGCTCCAGAAAGGGAAGCATCCCGGTGCCGCCCCCCTGCATTGATCGTGGCGCAGATCCCCGGGGATGATAACCTCAGTCAGGTGGCATTCAGGAGGATGTCCGCCGCCTTCTCCGCCAGCATGATGGTGGGCGCATTGGTATTGCCCGAGGTCACGCTGGGGAAGACCGAGGCATCCACGACGCGCAGGCCGGCAATTCCATGGACGCGCAATTCGGAATCGACCACGGCGCTGGCCGGGTCCGGGCCCATCATGCAGGTGCTGACCGGATGGAACACCGATCCCGCCCGCGAGCGGATATCGTCGATGATCGCAGCCTCGCTCTGGCACGCCGCACCCGGCGCCGTTTCACGTTCGATCACAGCCGAGAGCGCCGGTGTCGCTGCAAGCCTGCGGATATAACGCCACCCCTCGACCATGTCCGTCATGTCGCGCGGGTCGCTGAGGTAATTGGGCTGGATCACGGGCGGCGCGAACGGATCTGCGCTAGCGATGGCGAGGCTGCCGCGACTCTCCGGCCGGCAGGCCGAGTAGCCGAGCAGGAATCCGGGAAACGGATCGGGGTTCATCAAGGGTCGGGTGCGCGGTAGCGCCTTGGTGTAACTCACCGGCGAGAAATAGAGCTGGATGTTGGGCCGCTTGAATTTCGTGCGCGTGCGCACGAATCCGCCACCCTGGTTGAGGCTGAGTGCCAGCGGACCGCGCCGGGTGGCCAGATAGCGCAGCCCGGCGCGCAGTTTGCCGAAGAGGGGGTAGAGCTCGTTGTTCAAGGTCGGGCGGCGCGCCCGGAACAGGAAGTCGACGCAGAGATGGTCCTGCAGATTCTGCCCGACCGCCGGGCTGTCATGCACGACCGGAATGCCGTGGCGCTGCAGCAGGCTGCCAGGGCCGATGCCGGAAAGTTGCAGCAATTGCGGCGAGTTGATGGCGCCGGCGCTGAGGATCACCTCGCCGCGGCAAATGGCGGTCACCTCCTCACGGCTGCGGCGATAGGCGATGCCGACGGCGCGCTGGTTGTCCATCAGGATGCGCGTCGCCTGCGCCTGGGTGACGACCGTGAGGTTCGGCCGACCCAGGACCGGCCGCAGATAAGCCGTGGCACTCGATTCACGCCGGCCGTTCCGGGTCGTGATGTGATAGAGCCCGGCGCATTCGGCCTCTGCGCCGTTGATGTCATCGACCGTCGGGACACCCAGCGCGTTGCAGGCGGCCAGGTAATCGTCGCAGATCGGATGCCGGTCGCGCCAGATATCGACCACATTGAGCGGGCCGTCGCTGCCATGGAGATCGCGCGCCCCCAACAGGTTCGTTTCCATCTTGCGGAAATAGGGCAGCACGTCCTGCCAGCCCCAGCCGGGATTGCCGGCCGCCGCCCAATCGTCGAAATCGGTGCGCTGACCGCGCACATAGACCATGGCATTGATCGAGCTCGACCCGCCCAGAACCTTGCCGCGCGGCCAATAGCTGCGACGCCCGCCGAGGCCCGCATCCGGCTCGGTCTCATACATCCAGTTGACGGCGGGATCATAGAAGGAGCGGCCATAGCCGATCGGCGTCGTGATCCAGAAGCGCCGGTCGTCACCGCCCGCTTCCAGCAGCAGCACCTTGTGGCGGCTGTCTGCGCTCAATCGGTTGGCCAGTACACAGCCGGCCGACCCGGCACCGACGATGATGTAGTCGAAGCCGCTCATATGGCTTGGCGTCAGCCGATCTCGCTGATCTGGTAATGCGCACGGTCTAGCCAGCTTGGCTCGATCTCGATGCCCCAGCCCGGCGTATCAGGGACCGTCACCATGCCGTCCTTGACGACATAGGGATCATTGCGGAACAGGCCGTATTGCCACGGATAGTAATCGGCGCCCTCGATCGAGAACTCCAGATATTTGCCGGGATGCTCAATGGCTCTGAGCATATGCATGGTGAACAGGGTCACCAGCGACCAGTTGGCGGCGTGCGGCGTGCAGGGCAGGCCGGCCTTGGCGCCCATCTCGGCCACGCGCATGGCGCGTACCATGCCGCCGATATAGCAGACATCCGGCTGGATGATGTCGACCGCCTTCATTTCGATCATGTGGCGCCAGGTCGGGATCAGGCAATCCTGCTCGCCCGCGGCGACGTCGAGATCGAGCGCCTCGCGTACCTCGCGGATCTGCTCCAGTTCCCAATAGATGCAGGGCTCCTCGAAATGGACGACACCATTGTCCTGCAGCATGTGGCCGACTTCGATCGCACGCTTGGGTGAAAAGCCGCTATTGCCGTCGACCAGGAGTTCCGCCTTGTCGCCCAGCGCCTTGCGGATGGTGGGGACGATCTCCTCGGTGCGGCCCGGCCATTCGTCGATGTCATGGCCGAACTCGGCCCCGACCCGGAATTTGAAGGCATCAAACCCATGCTTGTCGCGTAAACCCAGGAAGCGCTTGGCCTCGTCGGCAGGCGTGATGTCGCGCTTCATCGACGAGGCATAGGCACGGAGCCGTCCGGGCTTGCCGCCCAGCAGCTCGCAGACACTCTTGCCCTCGATTTTGCCGCGGAGATCCCACAAGGCGGTATCGAGGCCGCAGATCGCCCGGCACAGATAGGAGCCCGGGAATTTCAGCTCCTTCTCCGGGATGAGGTCGACCAGGCGCGCGATGTCGGCACCGCTCTCGATCGCATGGCCAAGCGCCCAGGGCGCCACCTGCCGGTGCACGATCAGGCTGGTGATATCGGCGTTATAGGTCGAAACCTGGCCCCAGCCTTGCGACCCGTCGCTGGCCGTCACCCGTACAAAACCGACATACTGGTTGGAAAACGTCTCGATCGATTTGATTTTCATGTCATGCAATCCGGGCAAAGGGCCATCTTCACGCCCCCGCAATAAACGATCATATTGGTCGGAAAGAAAGGTCCAATATGGACAATCGATCCGACCATTTTGGGATGGGGTCGGGTCTTTCGAGCAGAAGGTCACATGGTCAAGAAATCCGGCGGCGCCCTGCTGCTCTCGGTCAAGCTCGACCCCCAGTCGCCCAAGCCGCTCAGCACCCAGCTATGCCTGGCCCTGCGCGATCTCATCCTCGGCGGTGGCCTCCGCGCCGGCGACCGGCTGCCGGCCACAAGGATGATCGCCCTCGACCTCAAGGTCTCGCGGACCACCGTCATCGAGGCCTTGGCCCGCCTGCAGGCCGAGGGCCTCATTGAATCGCGGACCGGCGCCGGCGCCTATGTCAGCCGCGTGATGGAGCAACGGCAGGTCGCGGTCCCGTCCCTGGCGCCGCCGCGCCCACCGCGCCTCTCCCGCAGTATGACCCAGGGCGCCCCCATCATCCTCGACCGGCTGACCCATGAGGCGCGCGCCTTCACCACGGCGATGCCGGCCTTTGACGCCTTCCCGATGGGCCTGTGGTCGCGCCATGTGGCCAAGCATTGGCGCGCGCGCCGCGACATCATCATGGGCTATGGAGATACCCAGGGCTATATGCCGCTCCGCCGTGCGATCGCAGCACATCTCCGCGCCAACCGCGCCATCGATTGCGAACCCGAGGAAGTCTTCATCACCAATGGCGCCCAGCATGCCTTCCAGCTGATCGCCAGCATCCTGCTCGATCCCGGCGACCGCATCTGGTTCGAAAACCCGGGAGCCATTGGCGCCCGCAACTGCTTTGCCGCCGCCGGTGCCGAGCTTATTCCCGTGCCGGTCGATGGCGAAGGGCTGATGGTCGAGGCTGGCCTCGCCCGCGCCCGCGACTTCCGCCTCGCCTTCGTGACGCCCTCACACCAGCAGCCACTGGGCTCGACCATGAGCCTGCGGCGGCGCCTCGCCTTGCTCAGTGCTGCGGAAGTCGCCGATGCCTGGGTGGTGGAGGACGATTACGATGGCGAGTTCTGCTATGCCGGCCTGCCGCCGCCGACGCTCAAGAGCACCGATACCGCCGACCGCGTTATCTATGTCGGCACCTTCAGCAAAACCCTGTTTCCGGCCCTGCGCCTTGGCTACGTGCTGGTGCCCAAGGGCCTGGTCACGGTTTTCGACAAGCTGATCCGGTCCTTTGTGACGGGTGTGCCCTCGAATCCACAGGCGGTGGTCGCCGATTTCATGGATGAAGGCCATTTTGCCGCCCATATCCGCCGCATGCGCAAGCTCTATGCCGAACGCCACGATGCGTTGCTGGAGGCCGCGCGTGCCAAACTGGACGGGCTGCTGACCGTCGTGGCGACCAATACCGGCCTCCACACGGTCGGCCATCTCCCACCTGGATACTCGGAGAAGGACATCGTTGGCGGCGCGCTTGCCCGTCAGGTGACGGTCGTTCCGTTCCAGCGCTACAGCATCGAACCCATTGGCCAGACAGGCCTGGTCCTGGGATTCAGCGGGGTCGGCACCGGCGATATCCGCAAGGGCGTCGACATCCTGGCGGAAACGATCGCCGGCGCGGCACCCTGATCTGACGTGGTGCGCGGTGGGGCGCAATCCGGGTTCCACTTTTGCGGTTATTGTGATATATCCCTCAACCTATCAGTTAAGAATGTCAAAGAGTTTGGGGGGTTGCTATGGCCGACCAACCTGTTCGACTCTTGGTGAAAGCCGATCCCGGCGCGTCCGGGAAAGTGATAAAGCTGGCGGCGTCCGACGCGCCGCTCCTTACGATGACACCGCTCTTCAAGAGCATCGACCAGCCCGACAAGGCGCTGGGCGCGGTGGCCAAGCCCATCTGGTATGTCGCCTGCGGCGCCGGCGGCGGTAATCCTTGGGACCTCTGCCACGACCTGATGCGCGGCGGGCTCGGCATCGCCGGCGCCTCGAAGGTGACCTTCGCCGAACCGGATGCGGAGCAGCAATGGCTATGGTCGCAGCCGGGGCGCGAGATGCTGGGCCTTGCCGGCGAATGCGGAAAGCCGGAGCCCCAGGATGGCGATGTCTATGCCACGGCCACACCGAGTACCTGGTTTCGCGACAATACTCATGGGCAGCTCGACGCGGCCCAGCAGGCGATCGGCGCGCCACCTGCCGGCAAGCCTATCCGCATAGCCCATGTCGATACCGGCTACGACCCGAATCACAAAACCAAGCCGACGCATTTGCGCACCGACCTGCAGCGCAACTTTGTCGATGACGGAAAACCCAATGATGCGACCGACCGATCGCGCGACAATGTCCTCACCAATTTCGGCCACGGCACCGCGACCCTCGCTCTGCTGGCCGGCGGCCCGTTCGATGACAGCCAGCAACATCTGGGCGCCGCCTCGGCGTTCGAGGTGGTGCCGATCCGGGTCGCGGATTCGGTCATTCTTTTTCGCAACAGCGCCATCGCCCAGGCTTTCGACTATGTACACAGCCTCTGGGGCGATCCGGGCAAGCGCGTTCATGTCATCACCATGAGCATGGGTGGGGTCGCCTCGGCGGCCTGGACCGATGCCGTCAACGCGCTCTATGAACGTGGCATCTTCGTCGTGACCGCGGCCGGCAACAATTTCGGCAATCTGCCCACACGCTTCACCGTCTATCCGGCCCGTTTCAACCGGGTTGTGGCGGCCTGCGGCGTGATGGCGGATGGCAGGCCCTGGGCCGATCTACCGATCCGCAAGATGGCCGGCTGCTATGGCCCGCGCGACAAGGAGGCAACGGCGCTTGCCGCCTATACGCCCAATGTCCCCTGGGCCAAGATCGGCTGCCCGAAGCTGCTCGACTGGGACGGCAACGGCACCTCGTCGGCGACGCCGCAGATCGCCGCCGCTGCCGCCCTCTGGATGCAGAAGAACTGGCAGGCGCTGGAGGGCTATTCCAAACCCTGGATGCGCGTGGAAGCTACCCGCCGCGCCTTGTTCGAGAGTGCCGGCACCGTTGCCGACAAGGACCGCATGCGCCGCTTCGGTCGTGGTCTCCTGCGCGCCAAGGATGCGCTGGCGGTGGCGGCGGCCAGCGAAGCGTCGCTCAAGATGCAGCCGCAGGATTCGGCGAGTTTCGCGCTCATTCGTGTCCTCACCGGATTGGGCATGGAACCGGCGCTGGCGGTGCGCGACCGGATGCTGGAACTGGAGGCGCTGCAGATCAGCCAGCGCAGCGCCGAGGTGGCGAAACTGCTTGAGAAACTCGACGACGGGGACGAGGTGCCGCGCGCGCAGATCCTCGAAGCCATTGCCAGCCAATCGGGAATTTCGCGGGCGCTGAAGGAACGGATCAGTCAACAGAGTCACGAACATACCATCGTCCCGCCATTGCCGGGTGCGCCACCCATCCAGCCGCCGGCCGCACCGCCGGTGTCCGCGAGCCAACCGAAAATGCACCAGCCGGCCGTGCGGCCGTTGCGCGTCTTCGCATTCGACCCGTCAGCCAGCACGCGGCTCGACACGTTTCGGCTCAACGAAGCCACCTTGCAGATTAAATGGGAACCGAACCTGCAGCCTGGCCCCGTCGGCGACTATCTCGAAGTGGTCGATGTTGATCCGCCAAGCAGTGCCGCCTATCGACCGGTCGACCTCGATCAGCCGACCCTCCTGGTGGAGAACGGATTGACCCCCAGCATCGGCAATCCGGCTTTTCATCAGCAGATGGTCTATGCCGTGGCGATGAAGACCATCGGGCATTTTGAACGCGCGCTTGGCCGGGTGGCGCTGTGGGCGGAACGTTTCCAAGGAGGGCGGCATCCCGCCTCGCGCTTCGTGCGGCGCCTGCGCATCTACCCCCATGCCCTGCGCGAGGCGAACGCCTTCTACAGCCCGGAAAAGCGCGCGCTGTTGTTCGGCTATTTCAACGCCCAGGCCGAGGATGTCGGCGACAATCTGCCGGGCGGCATGGTGTTCACCTGCCTCTCCCACGACATCGTCGCCCATGAAACCTCCCATGCGCTCCTCGATGGACTGCACCCGCGCTACAAGGAAGCGACCAATCTCGACATGCTGGCCTTCCATGAGGCGTTCTCTGACATCGTCGCCTTGTTCCAGCACTTCACGCTGCCCGACGCGCTGCGCGACCAGATCGCACGCTCCGGGGGCAGGTTGACGATGGCCGGCGGGCTCGGCGAACTGGCGCGGGAGTTCGGTCAGGCGATCGGCAATCGCAAGGCCTTGCGCGACGCCGTGGGTGAGGAAGCCAAGCGGACCGATTACGAATCCGCGGTGAAACCCCATGATCGCGGCGCTGTGCTGGTGGCCGCGGTGTTCGAGGCTTTCATCAAGATCTACACCAATCATACGGAAAGATTGTTCCGCCTGGCGAGTGGTGGCACCGGGGTGATGCCGGCCGGCAATCTCCCGCACGATCTGGTCGAGGAACTTGCAGAAGCGGCGGCGCGTATCGCTGAGCGCGTGCTCAACATCTGCATCCGCGCTCTGGATTATTGTCCACCGGTCGACCTACGGTTCGGCGAGTATCTTCGGGCGCTCGTCACGGCCGATCGCGACCTGTTGCCGGATGACGGCCATCTCTACCGGGTAGCCTTTGTGCAGGCTTTCCGTGCGCGCGGCATCTACCCACCGGGTGTGACCAATTTGTCAATCGACGCCCTGGCCTGGGACAAGCCGGACTTTGACTATGGCAGCCTGCAAAGCGTGGTCAGGGCGTTTTCAGGTGAGTGGTCGCTGAAAAGCGATCGCTACGAGGCCTATGTCAAATCCAACGCCCTCGCCAGGGATATCCATATGTGGGTCGTCAGGCCGGAGAACAAGGAACTGATCGCGCATCTGGGGCTGATACAGAATGACAAACCTGTCGTCATGACCGTGGGTGATGTCGTCGGCAAGCTCTCGCCCGTGGAGGTGCATTCCGTTCGCCCGCTGCAGCGGGTCGGGCCGGACGGGAACATTCTCAACTACGCCGTTATCGAAATCACCCAATCCTTTCGTTGCAAGAAGACCGAGCAGCGCTATCGCGGCGGCTGTACCATCATCTTTGATCGCGACAAAGGCGACGTACGCTATGTCATCCGCAAGCGCGTGGCGCACAGTGCCCGCATAGCAGCCCAGCAGAAATTCTACGAGGTAGCTACGCGGCAGGGCTTGCAAGGCACCTACTTCACGGAAAATTCCTTCGGCGCGGAGCCGTTCGCGATGATGCATCGCCACGGCTGACAGGAGGTCCATGATGGCGCGCAAAGTGGTCAAGGCCAAGAAGGCCCAGAGCAAGATTGCAATAAAAGCGACCAAGAAGAAAGCCGCCGGCAAGAAGGCAGCTGTAAAGAAGAGTATCGCAAAGAAGACAGCTGCGAAGAAGTCCTCCTCGAAGAAATCGACTGCGCGGGTCCGTGTGCGCATGTATCGGATCGGTGTCGGCGATTGCTTCCTGCTCACCTTTCCGCGAAAGGGCGCCGCCGATTTCAAGATGCTGATCGATTGTGGCGTGCACCAATCCCAGAGTGGCGGCGGTGACCGGATCCGCGAGGTCGTGGCCGATATCGAGACCGTGACCGGCGGGCACCTCGACGTGATTGTCGGGACCCATGAGCATTGGGACCACATTTCCGGCTTCAAGCAGGCGGAAGACATCTTTCAGCGAATCACGGTCGGCGAAATCTGGTTCGCCTGGACCGAGGATGACAAGGACCCGCTGGCAAGGCAGCTTGCCGGCAAGAAGGAGAAAGCTCTCAAGATCCTGGACGGTGCCAGGCAGCGCATGCGCCTGATGGGCCTCGGCGGGGACGACGACCCGTTCACCAGCATCATGGGCTTCTTTGGCGACGGAGCCGGCAAGAAGCTTGCCGAGGCTGGCAAGGTGCTGAAGGGCCGGACCGAGAATATTGTCTATCATCGGCCGGGCGACAAGCCGATCGAATTGCCGAACCTGGCGGCGCGCGTCTTCGTGCTTGGCCCGCCTTGCGACATCGAGATGATCGGCAAGAGTGATCCTACGAAGAAGGAGTCCGAGGTCTTTGAACTGGCGGATGCGGAGCTCGCCGCAGATCCTTTTGAGGCGGCCATCGCGGGGCAATACCAGGCGGTGTTCAGCGGCGGTTACGTCGTGCCGCTCGCGGCCAGCAAGGGCATTTCCTTCTTCGACCGTCACTACTGGTCGGCTGCAGGAATCGACCCCCTTCAGGATCGCGAGGATACGACCCAGGATTGGCGCCGGATCGACAGCGACTGGCTGGGGGCCGCCACTTCGCTTGCCCTGAAGCTCGATCACGACACCAACAACACCAGCCTGGTGCTGGCGATCGAACTGGGGCCGAAGGACAAGGACGGCGATGTACTCCTTTTCGCCGCCGATGCCCAGGTCGGCAACTGGCTCTCCTGGCAGGAGGTCGAGTGGGAGGATTATGGCGGCCGCAAAATCACCGGCCCGGACCTGCTGCGGCGCACGCGGCTCTACAAGGTCGGTCATCACGCCAGCCATAACGCGACGCTCCGCGAATTGGGTCTTGAGATGATGAATGAACTTGAGGTGGCATTGGTGCCGACCGATTCGGCGATGGCGAAGAAAGTGAAATGGGGCACGTTGCCCTGGCCACCATTGCTCAAGGCGCTCGATAAGAAGACTGGGGAGCGCCACCGCGTCGTGCGCTCTGACGAAGACGGCGCCAAGGCCCCGGGCTTGGTCGAGACGCCGCTCTATTACGAAATATCCCTATAGGCCGACGCGCGCCGGCACAAATCCGACACCGGACAGGGGAGAGAAAGCATGGCTGACCTGGACTCGTTTCTTGGCAAGAATATCGATCAGATCTGCGGCAATGGATTTGTGGCGCCGGACATCAACCATTGCGCTCATTTCGTCGCCCACGCCCTCAATCTCGATCTCGGCCATACCTGCCGCAAGCAGACGGGCGGTCGCAAGCCCGGCGCGGCCTTGCGCGTCCAGGAGCTGTTTGCCGAATGTCCCGAGGTGGGCGTCTGGCAAGTGCCGGCTGGTGACAAGCCGGTCCTCGCCTTCGTCACCGCCAAGGCCAATGTCAATCTCGCGCAGAAGCAGATGGCCAATGTGCCCAAGAAACATGTCGGTATCTTCTCAGGCGGGCGCATCTTTCATTACAGCAACGGCAAGGACAAGGTCGTCGCCGATACGCCGGAGGATTTCCACAGCAAGTTCAAGACCACCTATCGCGATCCCAATCTCGGCATGTGGTTCGGCACACTGCCGGGCTCCGGCCTGGGGTTGGTCGGTCTCGGTATCAGTGCCGGCGTCAGCGGCGACAACAATCTGTCGGCGGCACCCACCGGCAGCACGCTGGCTGCTGCAAACGGCACCATCGCCATCGACGTGCGTCGCGATCCCGCCAATGCCAAGCGCTGGTTGGGCAGGGCCGATGGCGGACCAGAATTCCTGGTCGGCAAGGAAGTGCCCTATGAAGGGCGGCGCGGCCTGGTGCGGCTCGACAATGCTGACCCGCGCTATGCGGCGAAGGATTACGAGGGGCGCTTCGGCCCCTGGGCCTGGCTGGTCGAGGTCACCGGCCATTGCGAAAGCGCCAACCGCTTTGCTGGTCTCAACACCTACGACACCGCCGGCTTCACCTTCGGCTTCTTCCAGATGGCGGCCCATGTCGGCCGCGACAATCTGCTGGCGGTGATGCGTGCCATGCTGGAACTGCCGAACTGCGCCCGTTATTTCCCCGAACTGCAGCTGCGCAACGGCCGCCTGCACAAGGTAGACGCCACCGGAACCACCGATCTCGAAGCGACCGATGCCCAGGGCCGGTTTGCCAATCTCATCGCCTATCTCAATCCGGGCGGCGAGATGGAGATGCAGGAAGCGACCCAGGCCGCGCGCTTCATCCACTGGGCCTTGAATGACCAGGCCTTCCACGATGTCCAGGCCGAGACCGCCTTTAGCAAGCTCCATGCAAAGATCACCGGCGAGGCAGACCGGAAGTTGAACCTCGATGGGCAGAGCGACATCATCTGCTGCATCGTCTTCGACATCCTGCATCAGGGGCGCGGCAAATACTCGGCCATGAAGGCGGCCCTCGCCGGTCGCAATCCGCGCAAGGCGCTGCTCGCCATCAATGCCGGCTTCACCGAGCGGGCCGCCGATCTGGATGTCAAGATCAAGCGCCTCGAACAGCAGGGTAAGCTTGGCCGCCGCATCTATCGGCGCGCCACCCAGGAACTCGTCGAGGTCTAAATCGACTCATCAAGCGGGAGAGGGAGGGGAGGTATGATGTCGAGAGTATCGCAAAGGTTCGTCGTCCTGGGGATAGGTACGATTGGGTATCTAGGCCTTGCCGCCGCGGCCCAGGCCGTGGAGCCATCCAAGTTATGGCTGGCCCTCGACAAGACGGATATCTACGAGAACTCGCTGAAGGCCCTGGTGGTGCTGTTTGTTGTCGCGGTGCTGATCGAATCCGCTCTCTCCACCCTGTTCAACTGGCGCCTGTTCCTGCAGGTCTTCAACGGTCGCGGTATGAAGACGCTGATCGCGATCATCGTCGCCTGGGTCGTCGTTGACATGCTCAAACTGGACATCGTGCAGCAATTGCTGATGGCCTACTACAAGGTGGTGCCGCCGTCCGAGTGGCTCACCAAACTACTGACGGCGCTGATCATCGCCGGCGGCAGCAACGGCGTTTACAACATACTCGTGACCCTCGGCTATCGCGACGCCAAGCGCGCCGAGGCCGCTGTGCCGACGCCGCCCAGAGGCAAGGCCTGGCTATCGGTCCGGGCCAAGGTGCCGGATGCCGCGACGATCGATGTGAAGGTCCAGAAAGTGGGCCCGGCCGATCCGGCGCAGACCTCGGCCATCGCCGGCGCCATCGCCAAGGGCGGCTTCTGGCGGTCGCTGTTCTACGTCTTCTTCCGCGATCGGTCGCGCTTTCCCCAGAGCGGCGGTTACGTGGTGGCGCCCGACCACCTTTACCGGATCGAGATCGAGGCGGTCGACAAGGAAGGCAAGCCGATCCCGCACCGATTCAGCAAGGAGTGCGTCTTTGCCGAGGGCGCCATCGTCGATCTCTATTGGGAACCGGGCGCCGTTGCTCAGTCATAGAGGATCTGCGGCAGCCACTGCCCGATGCCCGGGAACATATGGAGCAGAAACAAGGCCAGCACCTGGATCAGCATGAAGGGGATCAAGCCGGCAAAGATCTGGTTAAGCGCCACCATCAGGCCGAAGAACAGCGGGTCGATATCGAAATGACCCAGCAGCGCAAAGGCCGCCGAGAAGATCGACGAGACGACGAACAGCCAGCACACCATGGTCGTGGTCTTGGCGGTTAGGAACGCCGATTTCGTCATCATGCGCCGCGTCAGTTGAAGGTACATCATGGCCAGCAGCACACCGCCCAGCGCCCCGATGGCGGCCCGCTGCTCACCGCATCGAGGTGGCCGAAGGCCTTGACCACCATCTCCCGGTCGGACCATACATGGTGTCCGGAGCGGAAGACTGCGCTGCTATCCGCTCGTGCAAAACGGCCCAGCGGCAGCACCGAGATTGCCGAACCGGGCGCGGGCCGCTATGTCAGGTGGCACCTGATGCTGTTCCGCACCTTCGCAACACAGCCCCGGGATTAGAAAATAAAGAGGTCGATTGTTCATGCATATTCTCATCATCGGCGCCGCCGGCATGGTGGGGCGCAAGCTCACGGAAAGGCTGGTGGCCCTGGGCGGCCTTGCTGACAAGCCGGTCGAGAAGCTCACCTTGCTCGATATCGTGCCGCCGATCGCGCCCAACGGCTATGCCGGCGCCGTCACGGTGACAACTGCCGATCTCTCGCTGCCCGGCGAAGCGGCCAAGTTGATCTCGGCCCGGCCGGATGTCATCTTCCATCTCGCGGCCATCGTGTCGGGCGAGGCGGAGGCGGATTTCGACAAGGGCTACCGCATCAATCTCGACGGCACGCGCCATCTCTTCGACGCCATCCGCCTGGAGGGGATGAAGGCGCCCTACAAACCGCGACTTGTCTTCACCTCCTCGATTGCCGTGTTCGGCGCACCCTTCCCGGCCAAGATCGACGACACGTTCCTCAGCACACCGCTCACCAGCTACGGGACCCAGAAGGCGATGGGCGAATTGCTGCTGTCGGACTATGCGCGGCGCGGCTTCTTCGACGGCATCGGCATTCGCCTCACCACCATCTGCGTGCGGCCGGGCAAGCCCAACAAGGCAGCCTCCGGCTTCTTCTCCAACATCCTCCGCGAACCGCTTGCCGGGCAGGAAGCCGTGCTGCCGGTCTCCGAGGATGTACGCCACTGGCATGCAAGTCCGCGCGCCGCGGTGGGGTTCCTGCTCCATGCCGCGACCATCGACACCGCCCGCCTGGGCCCGCGTCGCAATCTAAACATGCCGGGCCTCTCGGCCACTGTCGGCGAACAGATCGAGGCCCTGCGCCGGGTCGCGGGCGCCAAGGCGGTGGCACTTATCCGGCGCGAGCGCGATCCCGTGATCGAGAAGATCGTCGCCGGCTGGCCCAGCGACTTCATCCCGGAACGGGCTCTTTCCCTGGGCTTCCGCGCCGAGAGTTCCTTTGACGAGATCATTCGCGTACATATCGAGGATGAACTCGGCGGCAAGCTCGCCTGAACGGGCGGACGGAATTGGATAAGAGGGTAATCATGACCATCAGGATCGCGATCGTGACCGGGGCCGGCACCGGTGTCGGCAAGGCCATATCGAAGGCGCTCATTGTGCAGGGCTTCAAGGTGGCCCTGGTCGGGCGCCGCAAGGAGCTGATCGAGAAGGCGGCGCAGGAGGTCGATCAAGGCGGCCAGTCGAGCCTCGCCATCTCTACCGATATCGGCGATCCCGCGGCCGTGGCGGCCATGTTCGCCGAGGTGAAGGCCAAATGGGGCCGGCTCGACCTGCTGGTCAACAATGCCGGTGTCGGCGCTCCCGCCATTCCGATGGAGGAACTGACAGCGGAGCAGTGGAATTCGGTCGTCTCCTCGAACCTCACCGGCGCCTTCTACTGCACGCAGCAGGCCTTCCGCCTGATGAAGGCGCAATCGCCGCGTGGTGGCCGCATCATCAACAACGGCTCGATCTCGGCCACGACGCCACGGCCCCATTCGGCACCCTATACCGCGACCAAGCATGCGATCACCGGCCTCACCAAGGCGACCGCCCTGGATGGCCGACCCTTCGACATCGCTTGCGGCCAGATCGATATCGGCAATGCCGCCACCGAGATGACGGCCAAGATGGCGACAGGCGTGTTGCAGGCCGACGGTTCCACGGCGGTCGAACCCACCATTGATGCCAGGCACATTGCCGACGCGGTTGCCTATATGGCGAGCCTGCCGCTCAATGCCAATGTGCTCACCATGACGGTGATGGCGACGCAGATGCCCTTTGTCGGCCGCGGCTAGAACCCGCTAGAGCCGATCGCGCCAGGCAAGGCCCGCCACGGTGCCATTGGCCGGCCGGTATTCGCAGCCGACAAAGCCGCGATAGCCAAGCTCGTCAAGCGCGCGCAGGATCCGGAAATCATCGAGCTCGCCACTGCCGGGCTCGTGCCGCGCCGGCACCGCGGCGATTTGCACATGGCCGATCAGCGGCATCAAGGTCTTGAGGCCCATGAGCACATCGCCATGAATGACCTGGCGATGGTAGATGTCGAACTGCAGCCGCAGATTGGGCAGGCCGAGATCAGCGATCAGATCCGCCGCGAAATTGAAATCGTTCAGGAAGTAGCCCGGCATGTCCCGGCTGTTGAGGGGCTCGATCAGGATATCGAGACCGGCTTCGCCCGCCTTGTCGGCGGCAAGGCGCAGGGATTCAGCGTAGGTCGCACGGGCCATCTGGTCGCTGCGGGGGGCGAGGCCGCTCATCACATGAAGGCGTTTGACGCCCGTCGCTGCGGCATAAGCCAGCGCCAGTTCGACCGAGGCGCGAAACTCGGCGCGCCGGTCGGGCAGGGCGGCCATACCGCGATCGCCCGCTGTCCAATCGCCCGGCGGCAGATTGAAAAGCGCCGGCGTCAACGATTGTGCGCGCAACGCGGCACCGATGGTATCGGCCGGATGATCGTAAGGGAACAGGCATTCGACCGCGTTGAAACCAGCGTCACGCGCGGCCGCAAAGCGCTTCAGGAACGCTATTTCGTTGAACATCATGGTCAGATTGGCAGCGAGTTGGACCATCCGAGCCTCTCAGGCATCCGCCTTGTCGAAGCCCGCTTCGATCGTTACCCAATCCTTCGCGCGGTCGACAAAGGCCGGTGCCAGCACATTCTCGGTCCAGGCATAGAGGCACAGCAGCGGTGTTTCGCCGACCAGGGTCGCATGCACCGCGTTGGGCTCGTTCCAGATCGGTTGATGCGCATCAACCGACGACCACGGCGTGTCGGCGCCGAAGCGCCATCGGCTCGGGCCTGTCAGCGGCACATAGAGTTCCGATGCCGCGTGATGATGATCGCGATAGAGCGTGTGCGGCTGGATGAGCAGGAATCCGAGGTCGAAATCCAGCGACCAAGCGGGGTCGAGCATGGCTCCCAGGCAGACAAAAGCGTGGCGTTTCGGGAATGAGGGGCCGATATCCGCCGCCGGATAGGAATCATAGATCTGCCACTCGGCCGGGCATGCCATGAGCGCGTCCATCAGCGCATCGCCGCCTTGCTGCCGCGCCAGTGCCACTGCTTCTGCCAGATAGCGGGCAGGGCGCGCGCCAGTCGCGGTTGCACCAGTCGCGGTTGCACCGGTCGCTACCGCCTTTGCCGACAGGCGCGCAACACCCTGCCGGCATTTCGCAATACCGGCATGTGCCGCGTCGAAACGCGCTAGGTAGCGATCGATCGCGGTCAGCAAGGTTGAACAGGGGTGCAAGGCGGCCTCCATCATCTTGGCTGCGGACAGTGCCGCATTTTGGCCCGTTGGCCAATCCCCCCGACCTGAATGATCTTCCATCACGGCGGAATTCGCCGCTAGTATGGCCCGTTGGCTTCGTCGCTCAGACTGAATTGACGCCGGAAGAACCGTTGCCCGAAATGCCATGCTGATCGAAACCAAGCTCCGCCCCCCGGTCCTGAAGTCCGGGCTGGTGCCGCGCCAGCGGTTGACCCGCCTGCTGGACGGTGCCCTGTCGGCGCGCCTCGCGGTGCTTTCGGCACCGCCCGGTTTCGGCAAGAGCACACTGCTCGGCCAATGGATCGCGGCGCTCAAGGAGCGGGACGCTGCCATCGGCTGGCTCGCCCTCGACCAGGATGATGACGAGATCGGCCGCTTCCTCACCTATCTGGTGGCCGCCATCCAGCGGGCGGATGCCAAGATTGCCCAGCAGGTCCCGGCCCTGTTGCAATCAAGCCCTGTCCTGCCGGTTGATTCAGTCCTCACATCGATCGTCAATGATCTCGCGCAGCGCAGCCAGCCTCTGTTCCTGGTGCTGGATGATTGCCAGTTCCTGACCTCGCCTGAAATCTGCCGCTTTCTCGATGCGCTGCTCACCTATGCGCCGGCCTGCCTGCATCTGGTGGTGGCGACCCGCGGGCCGCTGCCCTTTGGCCTCGCCCATATGCGGGTGCGCGGCCAGCTCATCAATCTTGACGACATGCAGCTGCGCTTTCGCTTGAGGAAACCGAGAGCCTGTTCGATGCGGCGCAATTGCAGGACCTCCCATTGGCCGATGTGGTGACCCTGCAGCATCGCACCGAAGGCTGGGTTGCCGGCCTGCAATTGGCGTCGCTGTCCCTGGAGCGGCGCGACGGTCGCGCGGCCTTCATCCAGAATTTTTCCGGCAGCCACCGCGACGTCGCCGAATTTCTGACCCAGGATGTGCTGGCGCGTCAGAATCCTGCGATGCGGGAATTCCTGCTGCAGACCTCGATCCTCGGCCGTATCTCGGCGCCCCTCGCAGATGCGGTTATGGCGCGCAGCGACAGTGCCGCCATGCTGCAGAAGATCGAGGCCGCCAACCTCTTTCTCATTCCCCTCGATCGGGAACGCCAATGGTTCCGCTATCACCATCTGTTCGGCGAATTCCTGCAATCGCGCCTGGCGGAGATGGGCGAACGTCACATCGCCGCTCTCCATGGCCGCGCGGCCGTTTGGCTCTCGACGCATAACCTCACTTCCGAAGCCGTCTCGCATGCCCTGGCGGCTGGCGATGCCGACCGGGCCGCGAGCCTGGTCGAGGATTGCGCCATGCCGCTCATCATGGCGAGCCATCTCAACACGGTCCGCGCCTGGCTGGGCCGGTTGCCCGCCGATCTCATCGCGCGCCGCCCGCATCTGCAATTGGCCGAGGTGTGGATCCAGTTTCACATGAGCCGCCCGCAGGAAGCGGCGCGTACGTTGAAATCCGCGAAACTCTCGATTGCCGATGCCGTCCGCGCCGGGAAACTAGGGGCCGACGCGCAGACAGCGCTCCAGGCCGAACTGCGCACGCTGACGGTGGGTGTCATTTCCGCCGCTGATCGCTCGCGCACGGCAGCGCGGCTTGCCGCAGGCTGGCTCGAAGAATTGCCGGAGAACAAGCCCTTTTTCAAGGGGACGCTCGGCAACATCAAGGCCTTCAGCCATCTGTCGCTGGGCGAGCTTGACCAGGCGCGCATGTGCAGCCTGCGCGCCCGCGACAGCCATGGCACAGCGCAATCGGTCTTCGGCATCGTCTATTCCGACCTCATCCTGGGGCTCATCGAGAAGGCGGCGGGCAATCTCTCCGGTGCCAGCCAGTTCTTCTCCCGCGCCGTGTCGCTGGCCCGCGACCGGCTCGGCGCCGGCTCCTATGCCGAAGCCATGGTGGCGATCTTCGAGGTCGAGCTGCTCTATGAATGGAACGATCTCGCCAGTGCAGAGCGGCTGCTCCACACCCACCGCCAGATCATCGAGGAATGCGGCTTGGTCGTCCATGAAATGGCCTGCAAGCTCCATATCGCACGCATCGCCGCCGCGCGGGTCGCCATGACGAAGCGATGGCGGTGCTGGAACGCGCCGAGCGTCTCGGCATCGAGAAGCGCTATCACCGCCTGACCGCCGGCGCCCTCAATGAACGGGTCCGGTTGCTCTTGCAGCGGGGCGACGTGCAGGCGGCCCGCTATGCATTGCTGGCACGGGGCATCGGCGGGGGGCAAAGGGGCCGCGTCAATCTTGCGCCGCTGGCACCCACCACGGAACCCGAATATGTTGGCCAGGCGCGCATCGAAATCGCATCCGGCAAACCGGAAACCGCGTTGCGCTTGCTCGACCGCGTAGCCGAAAACGTCCGCCGCGACGGCCGGCTGCGACGCCTCGCCCAGGTGCGGGCGCTCTCCGCCATCGCCGCCCATCAGGCCAATGATGGATTGTCTGCCTTGGCGGCTGCTGTCGATGCGGTCTCCATCTGCGCGCCCCAGCGCGCCTTGCGCACGCTCATCGACGAAGGATCGGCGCTGCGCGATGTGATCGACTTTGCGCGCCGCCGCATGCCGAGCTGGTCCGGCGATACGCCGACGGGGCAATTTGTCGACCGGCTGATGGCGGAGTTTGCGAAGCCCGAACGCAACCCGGCGCCGCGCGGCGCGGAGCGCAAGGGCGATCCCGGCTTCAGCCCGCGCGAGGTCGATGTCGCGCGCCTCCTCAGCATCGGCCAGAGCAATCGCGACATGGCCCGCGCCCTCGGCATGGCACCCGATACCGTGAAATGGCATCTCAAGAACATTTTCGGCAAGCTCGGCGTCGCCAACCGTACCCAGGCCGTGCTGCGCCTCCAGGAAATCGGCCTCGCCACCAGCCAATCGAACGCCTGATCTACCCGAAAGGGTGGGTGGGCCTACCCACTCCTTACCCATCGGGGGCGGGACAAGCCGCCAAACCTGCGTCACTGTCACAAAAAACAAGCCCGGTCGTTCAATCGACCGGCGATGACGGGTGACGCTTGGGGGCGGCAATGACGGCAAAGTCTGCGACCGGCAATGCGACCGGTTTCGTCTTTCACGAACTCTATATGTGGCACAATACGTGGAACTGGGCGCAGATCTTTCCGCCCAGCCTCACCGTGCAGCCCGGCGAACATGCGGAGAATGCCGAAAGCAAACGCCGCTTCCGCAACCTCCTCGAGGTGAGCGGCCTGCTCGATCATCTGGTGCCGATCAAGCCGCGCCCCGCCACCGAGGATGAGATCGCCCGCTTCCACACCCGCCCCTATATCGAGCGCATCAAGAAGCTGAGCGCCGAGAATGGCGGCGATGCCAGCATCATGACGCCCTTCGGCAAGGGCAGTTTCGAAATCGCCCAATTGTCGGCCGGCGGCACCATCGCCGCCTTCGACGCCGTCATCGAGGGAAGGCTCAAGAACGCCTATGCCCTGGTGCGCCCGCCCGGACATCATGCCATCGCCGATCTTGGCATGGGCTTCTGCCTGTTCGGCAATGTCGCCATCGCCGTCATGCATGCCCAGGCCGTGCACGGCGTCGGCCGCATCGCCACCGTCGATTGGGACGTCCATCACGGCAACGGCACCCAGGCCGCGTTCTACGGCAGCAAGGATGTGCTGACCATCTCGCTGCACCAGGACAATCTCTATCCGCCCCAATCCGGCGGCCTCGCTGAAATCGGCGAAGGTGCCGGCAAGGGCTACAACCTCAACATTCCGCTGCCGCCGGGCTGCGGCAACGGCGCCTATCTCGCGGCCTTCGAGCATGTCGTGCTGCCGGCCCTGCGCCGCTACAAGCCGGAGCTGATCGTGGTGCCTTCCGGCTTCGATGCCTCCGGCGTCGATCCGCTGGGCCGCATGATGGTGAGCGCCGAGGGCTACCGGCAGATGACGCGCATGCTGATGCTGGCCGCCGATGAACTATGCAACGGCCGCCTGGTCATGTCCCATGAGGGCGGCTATTCGCAGATGTATGTGCCTTATTGTGGTCTCGCCGTGATGGAGGAGATGACGGGCATCAAGACCCATATCGACGATCCCTGGGCCGAGCCGATGTCGACCTGGGGCCAGCAGGAGTTGCAGCCGCATCAATGGACAGCCATCGAGGCAGCCGCGAAACTACTCGACGCGATTAAGTAGAAACAGGTCCGCGCCGGGCCAGCCGCCGCGGCAGCGACCGATCAACCGATCAAGGCGGCTGCTTGAGGGAGAGTTCAAAAATGTCTGAGAAGATCTCGAAACCCAATATCATTCCCAGCCGCCGCAACTTCCTGAAAGGGGCCGCGGCCATGGGCACCGGTGCCGCCGTGCTGGCCGGCATCAATGACGGCGCCCGCGCCGATGGCGATCCCATTCCGGTGGGTCAGGCGGCGCCGCTCACCGATTTTGCCGCCGCCGACGGTGTCGAGTTCCAGAACGGGCTGACCTTGGCCTGCGAGGAGATCAATGCGCTGGGCGGCATCCTCGGCCGGCCGCTGGAGCCCTATTTCGAAGACACCAAGCAGATGGGCGACCCGACCAACGTCCAGGCCGTGCAGCGCCTGATCGATCGCCATTCGGTCCATGCCGTCATCAACGGCTACAACATCGGCTCGGGCGCCGCCGTGCAGGACGTGATCGCCGATGCCGGCATCATCTATGTCCATTACGACACCACGATCGGCCACAACAACCTCATCAAATCCAACCCTGACCGCTATTTCGGCTCGTTCCAGGGTGACCCGGCCGAATATTGGTATGGTCCGGGCTTCCTGAAATTCGTCAAGGACCTTGAGGATACCGGCCAGTACAAGCGCCCCAACAACAAGATGGCCGTGGTGCTGTCGGCCGGCGTCTATGCCGCCAACATCGCCAATGCGATCAGGGAAAAGGGCGCTGAATATGGCTGGGAGATCAGCCTGTTCGAGACCGTCAACGTGCCGATCTCCGAATGGGGCCCGACGCTTGCCAAGATCCGCCAGGATCCGCCGGCGGTCATCGCGATCACCCACTTCCTGCCGGCCGATCTTGCCCAGTTCATGGTGCAGTTCGTGCCCAACCCGACGCCCAGCCTCGTCTACATGCAATACGGCCCCTCGATCCCGGCCTTCCGCGACATTGCCAAGGAAGCCTCGGTCGGCGTCGTCTATGCGACCGTGGTGGGTGCCCTGCAGGACGAAATCGGCGGCGCGTTCGAGAAGCGCTACAAGGCGAAGTTCGGCGAGAATGCCGGCCACAATTCCGGCGCACAGCCCTATGACGGCGCTTACGTCTGGGCGACGGCCGCGGCTCTGGCCGGCGGCAGCGCCGAACCCGGCAACGAGGAACAGAACCGCAAGGTGGCCGCGCGCATGCGCAGCATGATCCATCGCGGTGTCACCGGCACGACGCGCTTCATGCCGGACGAGCAATCGGCCTACACCTATCCGACCCAGGTGAATGATTCCTCCCTTGGCATGCCGCACCAGTTCCTGCAGATTCAGGACCACACCAAGAGCGGTGGCCTGATTGCGCCGGCGCCCTACAACACGGCCAGTTTCGTGTTGCCGAGCTGGATCAAATCCTGATCCGGGGCGGCCTTAGAGAAGGATAGTTTCGGTATGGGGACGGCTGTCGGTGAGCCCTTGCTCGTCTGTCGGAATGTGAGCAAGCATTTTGGGGCGCTGACGGCCGTCAACAATCTCAGCTTCGAGCTGATGCCGGGCGAGGTGCTCGGCATCGGCGGTCCCAACGGCGCCGGCAAGACAACCTTGTTCGAGGCCATCTCCGGCCTCAACCCGGCCAGTGCCGGCGAGATCCTGTTCCAGGGCCGCAACATCACCCATCTGCGGCCCGAAGCCCTGTGCCATGCCGGCATCGCCCGCACCTTCCAATTGAATGCTGGCTTCGACAGCCTGACCGTGCGCGGCAATGTCGAGGTGGCGGCCTATTTCGGGCGCCGCAACCGCCTCATCCCCGGCATCCGCATCGGCCGCGACGTGGCGGAACTGGTCGATGAAGCGCTGGCAGCGGTTGGCCTCACCGGCAAGGACGACCAGATCGTCGGACGCCTGCCTGTGCTCGACCGTAAGCTCCTCATGCTCGCCGGTGCCCTGGCCAGCCAGCCCACGCTTTTGCTGATGGACGAACCGGTGGGTGGCCTCAACCCCAAGGAAATCGACCATGTGATGGGTGTCGTGCGCGCCATCGCCGCGCGTGGCATCACCATCATCCTTATCGAACATGTGATGCGCTTCCTGGTCCAGCTCTCCAGCCGCGTCCTCATCATGCATCACGGCGAAAAAATCTATGAGGGCAGGCCCGAAGGCCTCATCCAGGACCGCAACGTGGTCGACGTCTATCTCGGCGAAGGTGCCTCGCGCAGGCTCGGCGCCCTTCTCGAGGAGCGCGCCTGACCATGGGCAATCTCCTCACCCTGCAGAACGTCACCGCCGGCTATGGCAGCCAGACCGTGCTGCGCGACATTTCGCTCAATCTCGTCGAGGGTGGCCTCACCGCCATCATCGGCCCCAATGGCCACGGCAAGACGACCCTGCTGCGGGCCATCTCCGGCCTGCTGCCCTTGCGCGCGGGGCAAATCTCGCTCGGCGGATTGGTCCTCACAGGAATGCGGCCAGACGAGATCGTGGCGGCCGGCATCATCCATGTGCCGCAGGGCGACATGCTGTTTCCGGAAATGACCGTGCTCGAAAATCTCCTGATGGGTGCCTATCTGCCCGAGGCGGCCGCGGAAAGCGCGCGACGCCTCGATGAAGTCTTCGCCCTGCTGCCGAAGTTGAAGGAACGCCGCGGCCAGGTTGCCAGCACCCTTTCCGGCGGCGAGCGGCGCATGGTCGGCATCGGCCGCGGCCTCATGGGCGGCGGCCGGCTGCTGATGCTGGACGAACCCTCGCTGGGCCTGGCCCCCATCGTCATCGACCAGATCTATGACGTGATCGGCGAGCTGGCTTCGGCCGGCAGGTCGATCCTGGTGGTGGAGGAGAATGCCGCCCGCGTTGCCGACAAGGCAGCCCTCATCACGCTCCTCGATAACGGCCAGCTGGTCTGGACCGGGCAGGGGGCCGAACTGATGGCGCGCCCCGAAAGCGTCGAAACCTATCTCGGAGCCTGACGCAGCGTGGATGTCATTGTCCAGATCATCGCCTCGGGCCTCACCATGGGCGCGATGTATGCCATCTCGACCATCGGCCTGGCGCTGGTCTATGGCTCGCTCAACATGCTCAACATGTCTCATGGCGCGCTTTTGGCGCTGGGCGGTTACATCTGCTATTTCGCCATGAGCCATCTCGGCCTCCATCCGGTGCTGGGACTTGTCGCGGCGATGCTGGTCTGCGGTGCCGTGGGGCTTGGCATCTATTACGTCGCGGCCCAGCCGATGCTGCGCTCCGCCAATTTTGAAACGCAGATCTTCATTGCCACCATTGGCATCGGCGCCATCATCGAGAACGTGATCCTGCGCCTGTTCGGGCCGCAACCGACGCCCCAGCCGCTCAACCTCTCCGGCGCCATCGTCATCGGCACGGTCCATATTCCAAATCAGAATCTGCTCATTCTCGGCGTTGCCCTGGGCTTGATGGCGGCCCTTGCCTATCTCCTGCAGCGGACCCGCCTCGGCCGGGCCATCCGCGCCACCGCGCAAAGCCGCGAGGCGGCGCAGTTGATGGGTGTCCGGGTCGGTGTGGTCTATGCCCAGGTACTGGCCTTGTCCGGCGGCCTCGCCGCCATCTCCGGCGTGATGGTGAGCTCGCTCTCTAGCCTGCTGCCCAATATGGGCGGCGACCCGATGCTGAAAGCCTTCATCATCTGCGTGGTGGCGGGTCTCGGCAATGTCTATGGCGCGGTCGCCGCCGCCATCGTGCTGGGTCTCCTCGAAGCCTTCGCTCAATACATGCTCGGTGTCCGCTACAGCTTCGCCATCCTGCTGCTGCTGGTGATCGCGGTCCTCATTTGGCGCCCCTATGGCCTGTTCGGCCGCAGGCAAGTGGTGCGCCTCTGATGAACATGCGTCGCGATCTGCTCATCGGCCTCGTGCTGGCCCTGCTGGTGGCCTTGCTGCCGACCGTCATCGGCATGCGCTATGTCATCACCCAGGCGACCCTGTTCTTCATCTGGGCGATCGTCGTCCTGCAATGGAATCTGGTGCTGGGCATAGGCGGCATCTTCTCATTGGCGCAGATGGCGCTCTTTGCCGTGGGCGCCTACACCACGGCCATGCTCGGCTATTATTTCGCACTGCCGATGGTGATCGCCATGCCTCTGGCGGCGCTCTTCACCGTGCTGGTCAGCACGATCGTCGGTCTCGCCTGCCTGCGTCTCAAGGGCCCCTATGTGGCGCTCCTTACCCTTGCCGTGGCGCAGGTGCTCTATCTCCTCATCGTCAACGACACCGAATGCTTCACCAATCCGGCCTCGGGCTGCATGCCCCTGTTCGGCGGTGTGCGCGGCTTCACCCGCTTCGGCGATCTCGGCTTTCGCGACCTCTTCGGGTCGAAATGGTATGTGGCCGATTATTATGTCGGCCTCATCCTGCTGTGCCTCGCCGCGGCCTTCTCGATCGCCATCATCCGCGGACCGATGGGCCTTGCTTTCCAGGCGCTGCGCGACAATCCCGGCTGCGCGATGGCACGCGGTGTCAGCCGCTTCAAATACCAGCTCTGGATCTTCGCGCTCTCAGCCTTCTTCACCGGCCTGGCCGGCGCCTTCTACGCGGTGCATTTCGCGGCCGTGGGTCCCACCGCCTTCTCGATCACGACGCTGCTGTTCCTGCTCTCGATGATCGTGGTGGGCGGCATGGGCACGGTCTGGGGACCGGTGCTGGGCGCCCTCATCCTGATGCTGGCCGACGAAGCCATGCGCGAATTCGGCGACTGGCGCGATATCGGCCTCGGCGTGATCCTGGCTGGTTTCGTGATCCTGCTGCCCAAGGGGGTGCTGGGCAGCCTCCAGTCATTGGCCGCCAGCTGGCGCGGCGGCGCACCGCAAGGCTAGCCCTTCGCCGCCCGGCCGATGATGCCGCCCAGCACCTCGTCGATGCGGTCGCGGGCGCGTTCGCATTCCTTGCGTGTGCCGGACAGGAAAAGCCGCCCGCTGGCACCGATCATCTGCACATCGACGAGCGTAATGCCGGGTGCCGCCTTCTCCGCCTCGTTGGCGGCGACCGAGGCGAACAAAGCCGGCTCCAGCTCATAGACCAGCAGCGACTTCCCCGGCAGCAGCATGGACGCTTCCCGGGTGCGGTTGAGGATGATGGCATGCTGGTCGGCCACATTCTCGATGATGTCGGCATAAAGGGTGCGTGGCTTCAACTGGTCGTCAGCCTTGCGCCCGATACCTTTCAGGATGGCGTCGCCCGTTTCCATCAGGTGATCGAGATCGGCGGCATGAAGTTCGAGAATGCCGTATTGCCGTTCGGTGTAAAGAAGACCCGGCTCCATGTCCGGCGCCGATTTCAGCGCAAGATCGCAGATCCGGTGGATGGCCAGGGCCGGTGCCACCTCGATGATCAGCGAATGCTCGCCCTGCATCGGCGGATACCCCCGCGCCCGCGTCGGCGTCGACATATAAGCCGCGAACTGGCGGGCCAGATCCTTCACCAACAGATAGACGCGCAGTTCGGTCATGAACACTTCCTGCAAGGCGCAAGACAAGGCGCCCAATGATTCTTCGTCATGCCCGGGCTTGGCCCGGGCATCCACGAGTTAAAGGCCAACCCGAAGACACTCGTGGATCCCCGTGCCAGGCACGGGGATGACGGCATGATTTGGCCTGAACCTTATTTCCCCGTCGCGGTCGAGAAATGCTTGCCGAGGTCGGGATGCGGGCGCGGGATGACATGGACCGAGACCAGCGTGCCGACGCTGCTCGCAGCCTCGGCACCGGCTTCGGTCGCGGCCTTCACGGCACCGACATCGCCATTGATGATGACGGCGACCAGCCCGTCACCCACTTCCTCGCGGCCGACGACGGTGACGTTGGCGGCCTTGACCATGGCATCTGCCGCGGCCAGCGCTGCGACGAAACCCCTAGTCTCGATCATTCCGATGGCGTTCGACATGGTTCTCTCCTTGCTTTCGATACGTGGTTGTTACTTGGATTTCGGTTTCGACGTCTCGTCCAGCGAGCCGATGATGAGCGCGTCGATGGGAATCTTGCCGCCGCCCAGCCATGAGGCCGCGGTCGAGCCGGTGACGATGAGGACATCCTCGCCCTCGCCGCAGCCCAACACGTCAAAGGCGATCATGCGTCCGCCGCCCAGGCTCTCGACCTCGAGGAAGGCGCCTGAGGGAATATGTTCGATTTTCTTGGTGGCCCAATACCGGCCCACGACCCGACCGCGAATCATTGCCCGATCCTTTCGACGCTGATGTTGCGCGCCTTGGCCTTGTCGCGGGCCAAGGGGGTGATGCTGACGCCGGTCCCGAGCAGCAGGCGCGAAACGCCCTTGCCCAGCTTGGCGATGACGGCTTCGGTGACGACGCCCTTATCAATGCGGTGGCTCTGCGTGGCCGACGATGTGGCGGGTGCCGACATTGCCGACGCCTGACCGGCGAGATGAAATGGATGCCGCCCGGCCTGGATCGCGGCGCGGATCTGCGGATCTTCGGCGAGACGCAGCACGTCGCGGGCAAAGGCGACAAGATCGGCATCGCTGCCGATGCGGATCGAGGCCGCCGGCGCGGTGGTGGCACTCTTGCCCGCTTTCAGCGCCGTCACTTCCTCGGCGATGACGTCACGGATCAGGCTGCGGATGAGGTTCTTGTCGATCATGCGCCAGCTCCCTCCAGAGCCGCGAGGGCGGCTTCGGCACCCATGCGCACATTGGATTCCTCGCCCGAGAGATAGACGCGGCCCGTCGCCCCGAACATGCGGTAGTCGATCACCTTGATATCGGCGGTCTTCTCCGCCTCGTTCGTGGCGAGGATGGCATAGGAGGCCGGCTGCATTTCAAGGACGAACAAGGATTCTCCAGCCAGGATCATGGATCCCGATTTGTTGCGGTTGATGAGGAAGGCATGGCCGTTATCGATGCGCGTCACGATCTTGGAGGCAAGGATCTGCGGCTTCAGCGCCTGTTCCGTGCGCGCGCCCAGCACGTCCAGCACCGCTTCGGCCGCCGCCTTCACCGCCGAGGTCGAGCGCGAATGAAACTCGAGATAGCCGAACTGCCGTTCCACCACCAGCATGCCGCCGCCGACATCGGCATGCTTGAGGGCGACGTCGGTCAGGGCCTCGATATCTAGGCCGGGCGCCACTTCGATGATCTGGGCCGCCATCAGCGTGCGGGGCAGGCGGCCGCGCATGCCGCTTGCCATATAGCAGAGCGTCTGCGGCTGCAGCTGGTCGATGAAGATGAAGGAGCGCAGTTCGGCCATGGGTCAGTTCTGCTTTCTCATGACCGCATCGCGCCGCGGAGTTCTTCCAACACCATGCGGCGGATCTCTTCGCGCAGCAGCGCCACCTCATCGAGCGTGCCACCCGAACCCTGCGGCTGCGGCAAGGGGCTCTGCGCCGCCTCGGCGCCTTCCTGCAGGCGCCCCAATGAGATGGGTGCCTCGAGGCCCAGCGCCAAGGCCGGTCCGCCGGCATTGGCATCGAGCCCGCTGAAATCGCCGAACACTTCCTTGGGATCGTCGTTATAGGCGATGCGCGTCCAGTTGATGAGGTGCTGCGGGCCGACATTCTCCCCCACCGCGGATGAGCCGAAGAATCCGGTGCCGATGGTGAAGGCGGGTGCGAGATGCGTGCCGTATCCGGCCGCGCCCAGGCTGCAGGGCGCATTGACGACGACGCGGAGCGCCTTCACCGCCGCACCGAATTTCAGGATCGTCGCCGGGTGCTTGCTGTGGATCGCCGCCGAATGGCCAGCCCCCGAAAGCCTTATGAGCGCGCGCGCTTGGGTGATGCCGGCCTGGGCGTGGGGCACGCGCAGGAAGCCCAGCACCGGGCACAGTTTTTCCTTGGAGAGCGGCTCGTCGATGCCGATCCGGTCGATCTCGGCGAGGATGATCTGAGTTTGTGCGGGCAGGCGCAAGCCGATGCGCGCGCCGATCTCGACCGCCGATTTCCCCAACACCTCGACATTGAAGCTACCCAGGCCGAACAGCAGCTCGCGTAGCGCTGCCACTTCCTCCGGCTTGGCGATATAGGCGCCCGCAGATTTCAGCGCCTGTTGCAGTCGGTCGGCGATGCTCTCCACCGCCAGCACGACGCTCTCATTGGTGCAGAGGATCGAATTGTCGAACGCCTTCGAGGTCACGATGCGCTTGGCCGCTTCGTTGACATCGGCGCTCTCATCGACCAGCACCGGCGCGTTGCCGGGGCCGACGCCGATCGCCGGATTTCCCGAACTGTAGGCCGAGCGCACCATCGGCGTGCCGCCGGTGGCAAGGATGACACCGACCCGCGGCGAACTCATGAAATATTCGATGAGCGGCAGCTTCGGCTCCTCGATCACCTGGATGATGCCGGTGGGGGCGCCTGCTGCTTCCGCCGCCGCCGCCATCAGCTTTGCCGCCTTGACCGAGCAGCCCTTCGCCATCGGGTGCGGCGACAGGATGATGGCGTTCCGCGTGAAGAGCGCCATCAGCACCTTGTAGAAGACGCTACAGACTGGGTTGGTGGAGGGGGTGAGGGCAAAGACGATGCCGGCCGGGCGCGGCAGCTCCACCATCTTGAGCTCTGCCTTGATGCGCGCCGAACAGTAATCCTCCTGCGCATAGAGCTCGAACAGGCCGCGCGAGGTGAGCTCGTTCTTGATCTTCTTGTGAGCGGCGACACCGAAGCCGGTTTCAGCAACGGCTGCGTCAGCGAGGGCGCCGGCCTGGGCGAACGCCGCGTCGGCTGCCGCGCGTGCGATGGCATGGACCCGAGCGCGGTCGAAGCGCGCAAACGCCGCCGCCGCCCATTCGGCACTCTGCAGCATCAGATCGGCGGTGCCGGTTGCGCGTTTTTCGCCGGCAAGGAGTTCTTGAACGATGGCGGTCATGATCGGTTCCTATCTCACGCGGCGCGGTGCGACTGGCGCCCCTTGCCCATGCAGTCCGCATAGGCAAGGCCGACGGCGCGCTCGACGCGTTCCAGCACTTCGGCACAGAGATCGGCACTCATCAGCACGCCGGGCTTGAACTGCAGGACGCGGGGATCGAGCGTCGAGAAGATGGCCCAGACGCCGTTCTCGTAGAGATGCCTCATCACCGGCTTGGCGACTTCGGGGAAATCGAATTCCAGCCCCATGACGACGCCGCATTGCCGCAGGCCCACGAAGAAATCCGGATAAAGCGCCATGATCTCTTGGAGCCCGTTGCGGAAGGTTTCCGAGATGTAATTGACCATCGGCTTCACCATCGGCCGCTCGAGAATCTCCAATGTCTTCATGGCGACGAGGCAGCCAAGCTCGGCGCCGCCCATGGTCGACATATGGGCAAAGCCGTCCTGCTTCAGCCAGCCGGCATAGGGTTCGCGCACGACGACACAGGCGATGGGATACATGCCGCCGGAAATACCCTTGCCGGTCACCAGGATATCCGGCGTGATGCCATAGCGCTGATAGCCCCACATCTCGCCGCAGCGCATGAGCCCGGTCTGCACCTCGTCGGCGATATAGAGCGCACCATAGCGCTCGCACAACTTCTTCACTTCCTGCAGGTAACCCGGCAAGGGCATCGGGAAGCCGTAGGTGGCGGGGATCGTCTCCATGATCAACGCCGCGATATCCTTGGCGCGCAGCGCATCTTCCATCGCGTTCAGATCATTGAACGGCACATGGATGAATTCTTCCGGATTGTCGGAGAGGAAGATCTTCTTGAAGCGGTCGGCGCCGGTCGCGACCGCGAGGCCGGTATGGCCGTGATAGGCGTTCTTGATCGAGAGAATCTTGCGCTTCTGCGTGGCGTTGCGCGCGGTCTTGAGCGCGATGTCGATGGCTTCGGCACCACCCGAGGCATAGATCGTGTAATGCATGTCGCCGCCGCAGATCCGCGCCAGCATTTCGGCGAGCGCCGTCCGACCCTGCGAGGGGAAGTGATGATTGCCCATGTCGAAGCGGGTGGTGCCGCGATTCAGCACCTCTACCAGTTCCGGATGGCGATGGCCGATATTATAGGTGCCGCCATTGAGGTGCAGGTCGATGAGGCGGCGGCCTGACATGTCGTAGAGGAAATAGCCCTCGCGCCGGTCGATCACCAGATCGACGCCCATATCCTGCCAGGCCTGGGTCTTGGCGGGATTCCAGAACTGCTTCGATTTCGCGAGCATCTCGCGCTTTTCGGGACTCTGTTCTCGCTCGGCCATGGCTCGTTTCCTCAACCCTGAAGGGGTCAGCTGTATTGGCGTAAGTAGCGCTCGGCGAGCTCGCAGGTGCCGGTGCTGTAGCCCGGCCCTTCGGTGCGCGCGAGATCGGTTTCGGCATGGCTCCCCATCCAGGCGAACAGCGTCATGCGCCGCAGCAGGATGAAGGTCCAGATTTCATGTTCGTCTTCCGGCGGCAAGGTGCGGATACGGCGATAGCCTTCCTTCCAGGCTTCCATCAACTCCGGCACATCGGCGCGGTCCTCGAAGAAGCTGACCGCGGTGGCGGCGTCATAAAGGAACCAGCCAAGGCCGCAATCGTCGAAGTCGATGACACGCACATCGCCGTTGTGAACGAGGAGATTGGCCAGCCGGAAATCGGCATGGATGAGGCCATAGCGGGTGTTGGCCTGGCCGAAACGTGCGAGCCGCTTCTCCATGAGATCGACCGCGCGTTGCAGCAGCCTTGCCCGGTCCGGCGTGCAATCCGGCCCGTCCTGCCAGCGTCCCCAATTGGCGGTCCGGCCCACGGAATGCTCAAAATCCCAGGAGAGGCGCTCGAAATAGGGTGGCCGCGCCCAGCCTTCGCTGTGATTGTGGCAGCGCGCCGTGACTTCGCCCAGCTGGCGGAACGGCGCCATGAGATTGTCCTGCGGCGGCTCGATCCCGTCGATGAACTCGAACAGCACGCAATTGCGCGGGCTGGAGAGGGACGGATGCGACACGGTCTGGATGTCGCTGCCGTCCTGCGCGGGGATCGCCTGTGGCGTCTTCACCCCGGCTTCCGCCTGCAGGGCGCGCATCCAGGCCAGCTCGCTGCGAATGCCATTGAGACTGTGATAGCCCTCGCGGTGCACGCGCAGGATCACGGGGCGCGCAGCACCCTTTGGCGTCACGCGGTAGGTCCAGTTTTCGGAATGGTTGATAAGCTTCAGCTCGGCGCCGCCTAAGCCCCAACGCGGCAGGCTGGCTACCGCCAGTTCATCGATCACGCGCAACAATTGTTCAGTCGTGAGCATGCCGCTCATGAATATCCTCAGCTCCCAGATGTCGATCAGGCTCTTTGCCCGCCAAGTGTTTAGAAACCCAATTCTTAAAAACCCTGGCGGAGTCGCCGCTTGTTTGCGACCGGCATGTTTCCATCTGTTTGGCAGGTTAGGCCGCGGACGTCATGCCGCGCTTGACCCGTGGGGGGGTGATCTTGACAGCTGAACCGCTTTGCACCCTTGAAGGCCGGACGCGGCCCATGCCATCATTGGCTCTTGTCCACGGCTTGACATGGCTTGGCCGGAGAAATCCCGATGGCAACCGCTCTGCTGGATCCGAAGACCGACAGCCGCGAGACCGGCGCGCCCATCGTGCTGGCGGCGGCGGCGACCGGCCTTGTCGATTTCATCGAGCGCCAGCATGGCGACGTCGATTCGATCTTCGGCAATTCCGGCATCGCCCCGGACATGGCGGGGGCACCGACCCTGAAATTGAAGCTTGCCTCCTATTGCCGCCTGTTCGAGCAGGCCGCCAAGCAGATCGAAGGTGAGAAGTTCAGCCCCGGCAATTTCGGCCTGCATTTCGGCCAGCAATTCCAGCCCCGCGACCTCGGCATGTGGGGCTATGCCGCCATTTCCTCACCGACCCTGGGGGCGGCCCTCGACAATCTGGTGCGCCTCTTCCATTTCCACCAGGAATCTTCCGGCATGCAGCTCGCGCGCGGGGCCGACGGGTTGATGCGCCTTGAATACCAGATCTATTCCTCGGAAATCGTCGAACGCCGCCAAGACGCCGAACTGTCGCTCTGCATGTTCGCCAATGTGATCCGCGATTGCTGCGGCCCGAAATGGGCGCCGGTCGAGGTGCATTTTGAACATCCCCGCCCGGAATTCTGGAAGGATCACGAGACTGCCTTCGACGCCCCGGTCTATTTCAGCCAGCCCACCAACGCGCTGCTGTTCCGCCCGGAACTCCTCGACCGGCAGATGCCGGGGCGCGACCTGCAGCTCCTCACCATGATGCAGACCTGCCTTGAATCATTGGGCTCGCACCGTCAGGGCAGCGACGGCATGGTCGACCGGGTCAAGACCGCGATCCGCGTCAATCTGCCGGGCGGCTATCCCAGTCTGGAACAGATCGCGCAGATGCTGCGCGTGCCGGGCGCCATGATCCAGCGGGAACTTGCCGAACAGGGCCTCACCTACAAGGACGCGGTCGAGACCACGCGCCAGAGTCTGGCCCAGATGTATCTCGATCAGCGCCAATTGCCGCTGACCGAGATTGCCCTGCTGCTTGGCTATTCCGAACTCTCCGCCTTCACCCGCGCCTTCACCCGCTGGACCGGCGTCAGCCCCCGCGCCTATCGCAAACAGGGGCACTGAACCCCCTCACCCCAACCCCTCTCCCGCAAGGGGAGAGGGGCTACGTCACGCAGTGGCGGTGAGATCTTCTTGTCTACGTACGGTTTTGCCGGCACAGCCTCATTCCCTCTTCCCTTGCGGGAGAGGGTAAGGGTGAGGGGGAACGATCAGTACAATTCCAACTCACATCTGCGCCATCGCGTCCTGTGATTCCGGCAGGATCTGACCGCCATCGACGATGATCGTCTGCCCGGTGATATAGCCCGCCTCGCGCGAGGCAAGGAACAAAGCGGCATGGCCGATATCGTCGACCGTGCCGAGCTTGCCCAGCGGCACCGCCGCCGCCATGCCCTTCATATAGGCCTCGCCCAATTCGATGAGCCCCTCGGTCATGACATTGCCGGGAAGCACGGCGTTGACCGTGATGCCGTATTTCGCAAGTTCCATGCAGGCCGTGCGCATGAAGCCCAATTGGCCCGCCTTGGTGGCGCCGTAATGGGTCCAACCCGGAAAGCCGGTGACCGGCCCGGTGATCGAGGATGTGATGACGATGCGGCCTTCGCCGGATTTCTTGAGGTAAGGCACGCAGGCCTTCACCGACAGGAAGGTGCCCTTGAGGTTGGTCGCCATCACATCGTCCCAGGTCTCCGGCGACATTTCCTCGATCTTCACCTGCGGGAACATGCCGGCATTGGCACAGAGCACGTCGACGCCGCCATAGCGATCGACGGCGGCCTTCGCCATCTTCTCCATCTCGGGCAATTTGGTGACGTCGGCCGAAAAGCCCGAGGCGGTATGCCCCATATCGGTCAATTCCTTGGCCGCGGCTTCCGCGGCTTTGAGATCGCGCCCGACCACCAGCACCTTGGCGCCGTGCTGCGCGAAGACGCGGGCGATGCCCTTGCCGATGCCCTTGCTGGCGCCAGTGACGATGACGGATTTCCCCTTGATCGATGCGGCCAACATGGCGCGTCTCCTCTATCTTTGCTCAGGTTTCCGATTGATCGCTGACGGCGCGGCGGCGGCGCAGCATCAGGATGATGGCATAGCCGACGAGCAGCAGGCCCGCAGCCCCCACGGTCGAGACGGTGCCCAGCACCGGGACGCCCGGCGTATAGCCCGCGACCATCTTGGCATAGAGATATTCGGGGATCGTCGTATCGGCGCCGGTCGTATAGAGCGACAACGGGAAATTGCCCCAGGACAGCAGGAACGCAAAGAGGGCGCCGGAGAAGATGCCGGGGAACAGTACCGGCAACGTCACTTCGCGGAATACCTGCCATTTGGTGGCACCGAGATCGAAGGCCGCTTCTTCCAATGCCGGATCGAAGGAATAGACCTGGATCGAGATGACCAGGGTGCAGACCGGGACGATCCAGACCAGATGCGCAAACACCGCCGTCTGCCAAGACATGGTGAGGCCCAGCGCATTGAACCACAGCAGTAGGGAAAGACCCAGCACCGATTGCGGAAAGAAGATCGGCAGCAGCACGATCTTCTGATAGAGGCTGCGCCCCTTCCAGTCATACCGTGCAAAAGCGAGCGCGCCGAAGAGCGCGATGGTGACCGCAATGACGGTGACGCAGAAGGCGATCAGCAAGGAGGTCTGGAACAGCTGGTGGATTTCCAGCGAGGCGAAGGTCTTCTCCCACCAGGCGAAGCCCCATTTTGTGATCGGGAAGATGAAATAGCGGCTCGACGTCATCGAGGCCAGCAGCAGGCAGAGGCCCGGCAGGTACATGAACACGACCACGGCCGCGGTCCAGGCCCAGATGAGTGAGGTACGCCAGCGGGGGGCGAGGCTGCTCATGGCCTATCTCCGTCCCAGGATGGCATCGAGATCGAAGCGGCGTAGCACGAGGAGCACCATGGTGCCCACCACCAGCATGAGGAGTACCGAAAGGGCGGCCCCCAGTGGCCAGTTCTGCGCATAGGTGAAGGCGATCTCGATGTCGTGGCTGATCGGGATGATCTGCTGCCCACCCAGCACCTTCGCCTCGGCGATAGCACCCACCGCCAGCACGAAGGAGAGCAGGAAGCCGATCATGATGCCGGGCATGGAAAGCGGCAGTTCCACCTCCTTGAACACCTGCCAGCGCGTGGCGCCGAGGTCGAAGGCCGCGTCGCGGGTCTGGTCGGGCACCATGGAGACGCCGAGCGTCATCGGGAACAGCATGAAGGGGAGATACACATAGACCATGCCGAACACGATGATGCCGTTGGTGAACAGCCAGCTTTCGGGCTCGATGCCAAACCAGGATTTGAGCGTGCCCAGCAGCACGCCGTTCTTGATGAAAAACAGGACCCAGCCGTAAAGCCGCACATTTTCCGAGACGAACAAGGGAATGGTGAACAGCAACGTCACCAGGGTCGCATATTTGCCGAACACGCGGGCGAGGCCATAGGCGATCGGATAGCAGATCATGGCAAGGATCAGCACCGTCACGGCGGCAAGACCCAGTGACCAGAGGAAGGAGAGATAACTGGTCGAGTTGAAGATCTCGATGTAGTTGCCAAGGCTCCAGCTCTGCCACAGCGAGAAGCTCCGCGCGGGGATGAAGCTGAAGCCGATGACGGCCAGCAGTGGGGCCGCGAATCCCACCAGCAGGAACAGCAGGATGGGAATGGCGTGCCTAGTGCCGGGACCGATGCTCTTGGCGAGGTTCATGCGCTGCCCCCGCCGCTCAATCCGTCACCAGGATGCTGTCCTTGGCATCCCAGCCGATCAGCACACTGTCGTCGCGCTGGCCGGTGAAGGCCTGCTGGCGCAACTTCTCGACGATGAAGACATGGTCATGGACGCGGACCTGGTACTGGATGCGCGAGCCCAGCACATATTCATTATAAAGCCGGCCTTCGATGCAGTTCTCGGCGCCGGCGCGGCTCTCGACGAAGCGCAGCGATTCCGGTCGCACCACCAGATGCCCGGCGCCAAAGCCCGCCGGCACCGCGGGGCTGGCAATATCGATGCCGAACTCCGCCGCATGGACGGTCGAAGGTCCCTTGGCGGTCACCGCCATGACATTGACGTCGCCGATGAATTCGGAGACGAACTTCGTCTCCGGCGCGGAATAGATCTGCTGCGGCGAACCCACCTGCACCAGTTGCCCGGCGCGCATGACGCCGATCCGGTCGCTCATCACCATCGCCTCTTCGAGGGAATGGGTGATGTAGATGAAGGTCTTGCCTGTCTCGCGGTGGATGTCCTTCAGCTCTTTCTCAAGCGTCTTCCTGAGCTTGTAGTCGATGGCGGAGAGCGGCTCGTCGAAGAACAGGATATCCGGGTCATAAGCCAGCGCCCGGGCAAGTGCTACGCGCTGCCGCTCGCCGCCCGAACATTTGGTGACGCTCTTGCCGTAATAATCCTGCGGCAGGCGCAACTGCGCCATCAGCTGCAGCGCCCGCGCCTTGCGGACGTCGGGCGCGATATTCTTGATCTTGAGCGAGAATTCGATGTTCTGCCCGACCGTGCGGTGCGGAAACAGCGCCAGCGACTGGAACACCATGCAGGTCGGCCGCTTGTTGGCCGGCAGGTCGTTGATGCGGGCACCCCGCAGCAGGATATCGCCGCTGCTGGCACTCTCCATGCCGGTCAGCATGCGCAGCAGGGTGGTCTTGCCGCTGCCCGACGGGCCGACGATGGTGAAGAACTCGCCTTCGGTGATATCGAGGTTGATTTCTTTGACGGCCGTGAAGGAACCGAACGTCTTGGTGAGCTTTCGCAATTGCAATATGGGCGATCGGCCGTTCATGGTCCTCGAAAATCCGGATCGTGATGAAAGGGGTGTGGAGAAACAGGATCGCCCGGCAAAAGATCAGCCGGGCGATCCCCGTTCGTCAAGACGTCTTCGGCAATCAGCCGCCGGACGCGTCGCGCTTTGCTGCGGTCATGATGTCGAGCAGCTTGTCGTAATCCGGCACGATGTCGTATTCGACCGAGCGCGCCATCTCTTCCTCAAGGCTGTCATACTGGATGGCGTCCAGTTCTTCCTTGGTGAACAGGCTGAAGCAATCCGGGTTGCCCATCTGCGCCACGGGGTTGAATGTGCCTTCGGCGAAGGCCACGGTGTGGGCGACCTTCGGGTCCTGGACATACTCCAGGAACTGCACGGCCAGCGGCGAGACATCCGGGTTGTTGACCACCGAGGTGATCTCGATCCAGGAAATGCCGCCCTTGCCACCGGCGAGCGGGCCCTTCTTGGGTGTCACGGCGCGGATGTTGAGGGCGCCGTCGGCACGCGCCGGCGAGGCCGAATAGGTGCCGCCCGTCATGTGGAAGTCGATTTCGCCCGAGACCAGCGCCTGGTTCATGGTGGCGATATCGCCCACCATCTTGGCGCCCTTGAACACCTTCTTCGCGGTCTCGCCGAATTTGGCGATTTCCTCAGGCGTATGCTCCTTGAACGGATCGAAGCCGGCGATGCAGCAGATGTTGAACACGTTCCAATCGTCGGATTCGAGTACGCCGTATTTCTTGTCATTGGCAGGATCGTTCCACAGATCCCAGCCCTGGTCCTCGGCAGTAGCCCGGCTCACCTTGTCGGTGTTGACGACGAAGGAGTAGGGGCCGTAGCGCTGCGCCATGCCAAGAAGTTGTTCCCCGCTATCGTCCATCGCCCATTTGTAGGGCGGCTTGAAGTCCGGGCCCATCTTCGTGAAATAGGGCTCCATCTTGGCGCGGTCGAGCGGCATGATGAGCTTTCCGGGAACATGACCTTGCGCGCCCAGTGATTGTTGACGTTGATGAGATCCCACACATTGGTCTCGCCGGCGCGCAGCCGGTTGATCATGGTGGGGTCGTTGGTGAGCGATTCCGCCTTCACCGTGGCGCCGCTCGAGGTGCGGAACGGGTCCAGCACCTGGGCCGAGTTATAGCCTTCCCAGCACAGGATATTGAGTTCCTTCGACCGGTCGGCGAAGGCCGGGCGCAGGCCGGCAACGCCGCCGGCGGCAAAGGCCGCCGCCATCAGGGCCGAATTCTGCATGAAGTTACGACGTGACTGCTTGAAGCTGTTCATCTGTCCCTCTCCGTAGGCCCGGACATTTTCTGCCGGTGCTGCTTCCCTGTTGACCAAGCTGGTGCATCTCACCCGCGAATGCCGGACGGATGCGGTTTCGTGCTCTTCTTCGCTTGCTTGACGCAAGTCGCCTTGATGTCGGTCACACTATGGACGATAGGGCTCACCTACCACCCGGTCTTGACATTTAGCCCGTTAATCTTGACAGCGGTTAAGATGACACCAGCCACTCAGGTTAACGCCAGCCAATTTCGCGTGAGCGTCCGGCAGACCTGGACGTAGTCGCCGAAATGAGTTTCGAACTGCTGGTCGAGATCGGTCAGCAATCTTGGCTCATCACGGCAGAAATCCTGGCCGAACATCCGGATCCAATCCCGCACGATATCGATCGTGACCTCGATATGAAACTGCACGCCATAGGTCTTGGCCCCGACCCGGAACGCCTGGACCGGACAGGCGCCGCCCGTCACCAGGGCGACGGCACCTGGCGTCTCGCGGGTTGCCTCGTAATGGTTCTCGAAGGTCGTGATCGGTTCGGCGATATCCTTGAACAAGGGGTCAAGCTTCCCCTCCGGCGTCAGCTCCAATTGCCGGAAGCCCGATTCCAGCCGGCTCATGCGGTAGATCTCGCCACCGAAGGCATGGGCGATGATCTGCGCACCCAGGCACACACCCAGCACCGGCCGGTCCAGGGCCGTGAAGGCGCGGATGAGGGCCATCGTCTCGGTCAGGAACGGATAGAGATGTTCGTCCCGGGCACTCATCGGCCCGCCCATGACGATAAGCCCGGCATAACCGCCCGGCCCCTCCGGCAGGCCCGGATAATCCATCGGCGCCTGGCTGGCAAAGCGCCCGACCGGAAAGACCGCGTCATAGCGAACACCCTGCTCGATGAGCGCCTGGCCGAGGAGGCCTGGTGGTGCCACCAATTCCGGGACGATGATCAGGACGCGCTTCATGCCAGCTTCATCATATCGGTGAACTCCGCCGCGTTCATGACATGGCAATAGATCATGTTGATGATGGCCAGTTCCTGCTCATGCAAGGCGTGGGAGCCCGCGGCACAGCAATCCTCGATCACCACCACCTGGAAGCTCTCATCGGCAAGGCTCCGCACGGTCGACGAGACGCATTGATCGGTGAAGATGCCAAGGCAGATCACGTTCTTGATGCCGAGATTATGGAGGATCAGGCGGAGATTGCTGCCGGTCAGCGCACTATCGGTGGTTTTGGTGACGGTAATCTCGTCACCCTGGGGGGCCAATTGCGGCACGATCTGCGAGGCATGCTCATCCTTGGGAAGCAGCAGATTGTTCCAGCCCGGCATCTTCTGGCTCAAGGACCGATCCCGCCCATCCTGCGTCTGGCAGGCGATACGCGCGAACAGGCATTCGATGCCGTGTTTGCGCGCAAGCCGCAGCAGCTCCGCCGCGCGCGGGATGACGATCTCGTTCATGCGCGTGTGGAACGGCGTCCAGGCATCGTAATGCGCCTTGCCCGCCTCATCGAGGGTCGCCCGGTCCGGCCGTTCCAGATAGGTATTCTGCACATCGATCACCAGCAGCGCGGTTTCCGACGGCTTGAAGTCGAAATCCCCCGGCTCCGGCGCGCCGGCGTAATAGAAAGATCGGTTGCGTGTCTTCCAGGTCATGTCACTCTCAAAAAAATCCCCTCACCCCGGCCCTCTCCCCGCAAGCGGGGCGAGGGAGTTTCGAGCGAGCTCGTCTCTAAGTCCCTCGCCCCTTAGGGGAGAGGGGTTGGGGTGAGGGGGCTTCCCTAAAACCTATACGTAAACAACCCCCTGCGCTCATAAACCTCCGCCGCTTCCTCGACAAATGCCGCCATCTGTGCAGCGCCATAGGTCTCGCGCAGGGTCTTGGCGGCGGCCAGCAGATCGTCCTTGGTCTTGGCGCGCCCCGGCCGCAGCAGTTCATAGACTTTGAGCACGAAATCCTGCGGCACGTCGACGATCTCGGCCGCGCGTTCGAAATTGCGCGCAAGCGTCGGCCGTCCCGCCAGTTCCGAGATGCTGGCCTGATCCTTCAGCGCCTGCGACGTGATGCGCAGATCCTCCAGCGTCACCTTGCCGGCCTCGACGGAATTCAGGGTGAGTTCCTCAAGTGGCGTGCCGCGCGCGGTCCTGACCAGATCGGGGCGGTTCTCCGCCAGCGGATAATCGGCAATGCCGTTGATGCGGGTCATTAATGCGCCTCCAGGAACGCGATCTCGATATCCTCAGGCTTCGCCCCATCGGCAGTGAGCGAGGTCTCAATGGCATAGATGAGCGCCACCTGCGCGTGATAGCGCGCGCCCATCGCCTTGCCCTCGGTCGGCACCACCACCGGCTCCGGCATCTCGCCTTTGGCATAGGTGGCGGCGTTCGCGCCGAAGCTGCGATAATGTGCCAGCGACGTGATCGGCGCGTTGGAAAAAAGCTCCAGATTATGGTGCGGCAGCCGGTCGGCCTGGTGGATGACCGCTGTCCCCTTGGCCTGGATTCCGATGCCGATGCCGGATCCGGCCAGGCGCGCGGCACTCAATCCCAGGAACGAGGTATCCGCCGTATGCCGCATGCGCACGATGCGGGCGATCCCACCCTTGGCCGCGATTCCCTCGCTCAACGCGCGCAGCACCGCCGACAGGGCATGGCCGGCAAGGGTGCGGAAGAGTTTGACGCCAAAGGCCGGGCTCACGCCGATGACGATCTCGTTCTTCGGTCCCGTGGCCGCGGCAACGCCCAATGTCTTGTAAGTGATGAGCTTGGCCTCGGGGCCCGCGAAGGTAGCCTCCGTGCGGAGTACCTCCTCGCGCGTCAGCACATCGCGGATGGCGGAGAGTTCCTGTCGCCGCGCCTCGCTCACCCGGTAGCCGGTGCCGGGGCCACTGTAATCGTTGGGATTGTTGACGGCGCTCACCACATGGCCGTTGCGCACCACCGCCGCCGTCTGCAGATAGTCGCCCGACACGCGCAGCCGCACGACATTGAGCAGGTTCTGCGCCTCAACGCGGAAGCCGCGCTTGGCCAGCGCCTTGATCACATCCAGCACATTGATGCCGCGTTCCTTGATCTTCTCGCTGATGAAGGAAACATCTCGCGGCAGATAGCTCTCCGTGTCGTTGGAACCTGACGCCACGGCGACACTGCGCTTCATGGCCTCTGTCGGCGCCCCCAGATCCAGTTCGGCAAAGACCGCGGCCAGCGCGTCGATGGCGCGCTTGCGCACATCGAGTGCCGTCGCTTCGCCGACCGAGGTCAGCCCGCCATCGGCCTCATAATCCCGCTGCAGCACCAGGAAATCCTCCATCTCCTCGCCATTGAAGGAGGAGGGGTTGAAGGAGTTGTCGTATTTCAGGATCGAACCCATGCCCGAACAGATGAAGTCCGACCCGGCGATGAGATAGGGCAGGATCTTGGCGCCGACGCGGATCTCGGATTCCGAATGCCGCGCATCGTTGCCGGTCGCGCATTCAAGATCGAGCCACACCGCGATGAGATTTTCGGCCAGCAATTCACGCACACCGCCCGGCATGGTGGACGCAAGCGGCGCCCCGTCGATGCCGCCATTCTGCGTGCCCTGCACACCCATCGCCCGCTGCAGACAGAGGCACCGCGCCTCAAGATAAAGCAGCGATTTCGATTCATGGAACCCCATGAGGAGTTCCGAGGCAGCGCCCGACGTGCAGCGCATCTTGATGCCGCGCGAGGCATAGGCCGCGGCCAGGAACGCCTTCGACCAGGGGGTGTCGTCACCATCGGTAAACGCCCGCTCGGTGCCATAGACCGAGACCGTCTCGGCATAGGAGGTGAAGCCCGCCATGCCGATCTGCAATTCCTCGGCCTCTTCGCTCGAACATTGGAAGAGGGTGCCCCAGCGCCCGACCGCGGCCCCCACCGCGCAAGCCAGCGCATTGGACCAGGCATTGCGCGCGACGCGCATGGTGGTTTCGACCTCGTCGAAGCCAAAGGCCACCGCCGTCGCGGCATCGGCCGCCAGTTGCAATGGGTCGTCCTTGGCGTTGGTCACATGGCCCTGATTGCCGGGCATCTTCCTGGTGCGCATCTTGGAAAAGGCAAAGGCCAGCTCGATGGCCGAGAGCTGCGCTACCACCTCGGCAAGCTTTGCCGGCGTCAAGCCATGGGCTAGGCGCGCCAGTTCCTCGCGCGGGACCGCGATATCGACCAGCCGCCGCGCGATCTCGGCCGAGGGGATCGCCATTGCCGTGGGTGCGAGGTCCAGATCCAGGTGATGATGGGCGATGAAATGATCGATCATGTCGAAATCGGCGAGCGGGATACCATCCATGCTGGCGATCCGGCCGGCTTCCATCACCAGGCCGGGTTTCGGGTCCTTGGCGCCGTGGAAGGCAGCAAAGCCGTTCTCCGGATCCTCGACCGCGAACCGGTCGAGGCGCAGGGGCCGCTCGTCCCAATCGGCGAAACGGCGCCACCGGTTGGCTCCCGGATTGCTACCTGCCTGCGTGGGGTCGGTCATCAGCTACTCCCGATGCAATCTTCTGCGCAGTCTTCAGGGAATTTAGCGGCAGGTTAGAGTTAGGCGACACCGGGCGCTGGGCCCAAACCGGCCCGATCTTGACAGGTTCGCCATGTTGCCTTGCAGCATCGGCGGCAGCATGCCGTCATTCCTGACCCATACAAGGACGGTCTTCGATGATCCATCCGGGACGACAGGCATTGGCGGAAACCGGCGGCACCCAGAGTGGGCCGGTGGTGCTGTCCGCCGCTGCGTCCGGTCTGGTCGATTTCATCGAAGCCCAGGGCGGCGATGTCGATTCCATCTTCGGCAATTGCGGCATCGCGCCGGAAATGACCGCGGCACCCACCCTGCAGCTCCGCCTCGCCGCCTATTGCGGCCTGTTCGAGGAAGCGGCGAAGCAGACCGGGCGCGACAATTTCGGCCTCTGGTTCGGCCAGCAGTTTTCCCCCCGCGACCTCGGCATGTGGGGCTATGCCTCGCTCTCCTCGCCCACCCTGGGCAGTGCGCTGGAGAACCTGGTGGGCCTGTTCCGCTACCAGCAGAGTTCCTCCGCCATGGGGCTGCGGCGCGATGCCGACGGGCGCATGCGCCTCGAATACCAGATCCTGTCGCCCGCCATCATCGCCCGCCGCCAGGATGCCGAATTGTCGCTGGGCCAGTTCACCAACATCATCCGCGAGGCCTGCGGGCGTCGCTGGTCCCCGCTCGAAATTCAGTTCGAACATCCGCGCCCCGATGATTGGCGCCAGCATGAGCTGGCCTTCGGCGCGCCGGTCTTTTTCGGCTGCAAGACCAACGCCATCATCTTCGATGCCGATCTCCTGGCGCGACCGATGCCGGGCCGCGACCTCAAGCTCCTCACCATGATGCAGACCTGCCTGCAATCCCTGGGCTCCCATGACCGCTCGGAATCGCTCATCGACCGGGTGCGCGGCGCCGTCCGGCTGCGCCTCACCGATGGCGCCCCGACGCTGGAGCAGATCGCCCATATGCTGCGCCTGTCGCCCACCGCCATCCAGCGGGCGCTCGCCGATGCCGGCCTCGGCTACCGCGAGGCCGTGGATGCGACGCGCTATGATCTTGCCCGCCATTACCTGCAGCAAAGCCAGTTGCCGCTCAGCGAAATCGCCCTTCTGCTGGGCTATTCCGAGCTTTCCGCCTTTACCCGCGCCTTCACGCGCTGGGCCGGCATCAGCCCCCGCGCCTATCGCAGCGGCTTGCTGCGCCACTGAAGAATCCCCGCTTTCATACCAATCGGTCAGCTCTGTTACATCGGCTCCGGCTGAACTGAGTTTTGGCCGATTGCTATTGTAACCGCCTTCGCAGGTGCGAAACTGCCCGGGATGAAACTCATCCAACAGAGGGGGCGACAATGAAAAAGACACTATCCCGCCGTTCTATCCTGGCCAGCACGGCCATGCTGGCGCTGGGCCTGCTCACCTTCGGCGCCCATCCGGCATCCGCTGATGCGCTTGAAGACATCGCCAAGGCCGGCTCGATCAAGGTCGGCATCTTCGAAGATTTCCCGCCCTTCGCGTCGCTTGGCTCCGACATGACCATCCAGGGTTATGACGTGGAGATGGCCGAAATCATCGCGAAGCACCTCGGCGTGAAGGCCGATCTCGTCGGCATCACCGGCCAGAACCGCATTCCCTCGCTCAGCGAAGGCAAGGTCGACCTGCTGCTCAGCATCGGCTTCAGCGACGAACGCGCTCTGGTGGTCGATTTCACCGACCCCTACGCGCCCTATTACATCGCCGTCATGGGTCCGGAAGATGTCGCGGTCGCCAATGCCGCCGATCTCGCCGGCAAGACCATCGCCGTCAACCGCGGCACGCTCGAAGACACCGAGGTGACCAAGGTCGCCCCCGCCGGTGCTGATATCCAGCGCTACAGCGATTATAACGGCGTCATCTCGGCCTTCCTCTCCGGCCAGGCGCAGTTGATGGTGGTCGGCAACGATGTCGGCGCCACCATCCTCGCCAAGAACCCGGCGATCAAGCCGGTCGAGAAGTTCCAGCTCCTCACCTCGCCCTCGAACATGGCGGTGAAGAAGGGCGAAGCGGGCCTGCAGAAGAAGCTCAACGACCTGCTGGCCTCGATGCGCGCCGATGGCAGCCTCAACGATCTCGCGGTGAAGTGGCTGAAAGCCCCCTTGCCGAAGGATTTCTAACCCTCCAAGGCTGCTGACACAGCCATGGGCGATGATCTCGACCTGAGCACGATCGCGGAATATGCCGGCATGCTCCTGCAAGGCGCAGGAGTCACGCTGGCATTGACCGCGGTCGCCGCGACCTTCGGCCTCCTCATCAGCATCGGTGGGGCGGCGACGGCTCGCTGGGGCATGCGCTGGGCGCGCACCCTGGTGACCGCCTATGTCGAGCTGATCCGCAACACCCCCTTCCTCGTCCAGCTCTTCTTCATCTTCTTTGGCCTGCCGAGCCTCGGCCTGAAGATGACGGCGATGACGGCCGCCATCATCGCCATGACCATCAACCTCACGGCCTATACGATCGAGATCATGCGCGCGGGCATCGAATCCGTGCCGCCAGGCCAGCGCGAAGCGGGCCTCGCTTTGGGCCTCCATCCGATCTGGGTCTTCATCAGCGTCATCCTGCCCCAGGCCATCGCCAATGTGTATCCGGCCCTGGTCAGCCAGATCGTCATCACCATGCTGGAATCCGCCGTCGTCTCGCAGATCGCCGTCATGGACCTCACCCATGTCGCCGACCTCATCCAGTCGCGTAACTACCGCACTTTCGAAGCCTACTCCGCGGTCGCCGTGATCTATCTCGTCATGGCGATCTGCCTGCGCCGCCTCGCCGCCAAGGCCGGCAGCCGCCTTTTTGCCGGACGCGCGCGATGATCGAATTCTCGCTCGTCGATATCCTCTCCTTTCTGCTTCTCGCCACGCGCTGGACGCTGGCCCTCTCGGCCATCGCGTTTCTGGGCGGCGGCATCGGCGCGCTTCTCCTGCTGCTGCTGCGCTATGCCAGGCCCGCAATCGGCGGCCGGGTCATGCATCTTTATGTCGAGCTGTTCCAGGGTACGCCGCTCCTCCTGCAGCTCTTCCTCATCTTCTTCGGTCTGCCGAAACTGGGTGTTGACGTCTCGCCGCTGCTGGCAGCGACCATCGCGCTCACCCTCTATGCCACCGCCTTCCTTGCCGAAATCTGGCGCGGCTGCGTCGATGCGATCCCACGCGGCCAATGGGACGCCAGCGCCAGTCTGGGCATGACATTTGTTCAGCAGATGCGTGACGTGATCCTGCCCCAGGCCCTCAAGATCGCCATCCCGCCCACGGTCGGATTCCTGGTGCAGCTGGTGAAAAGCACGGCCCTGGCCTCGATCGTAGGCTTCCATGAATTGACCAAGGCGGGGCAGGTCATCAACAACGCGACCTTCCAGCCTTTCGTCACCTACAGCATCGTGGCGCTGATATATTTCGCCATCTGCTACCCGCTCACACACTGGTCGCGGCGCCTGGAACGGCGCCTGACTCCCACCGGCCATCGCTGAGGACTTGCCCATGGACCCGCAGATCAACAAATCGGCACCGATGATCGAGCTGCGCAAGGTCAGCAAGTGGTACGACTCGTTCCAAGCCCTCAAAGATGTCTCGCTGACCGTGAACAAGGGCGAGCGCGTGGTGATCTGCGGCCCGTCAGGCTCCGGCAAATCGACCGCGATCCGCTGCATCAACCGGCTGGAACAGCATCAATCGGGTGAGATCCTGGTCGAAGGTGTCGAACTCACCCAGGACTTCAAGAATATCGAACTCATCCGGCGTGAAGTCGGCATGGTGTTCCAGCAGTTCAACCTGTTCCCGCATTTGACCATCCTGCAGAACCTGACCCTGGCGCCGCGCCGCGTGCGCAAGATGCCCCGCGCCGAGGCCGAGGAGTTGGCCATGCGTTATCTCACCCGCGTCCGCATCGCCGAACAGGCGCACAAATACCCGGCGCAATTGTCGGGCGGCCAGCAGCAGCGCGTCGCCATCGCCCGCGCCCTCTGCATGGAGCCGCAGGTGATGCTGTTCGACGAGCCGACTTCGGCCCTCGATCCTGAGATGATCAAGGAAGTGCTCGACGTCATGGTGGAGCTCGCCGAAGAACACATGACCATGATCTGCGTCACCCATGAAATGGGCTTCGCCCGCACGGTCGCCGACCGCGTCGTCTTCATGGATCATGGCCAGGTGGTCGAAGTGGCGCCGCCCGCGGAGTTCTTCGCCAACCCCAAGAACGAGCGCACCAAGCTGTTCCTCGGGCAGCTGCTGAAGCATTGAGCCGATAAAAAGCCCCTCACCCCGACCCTCTCCCCGCTATCGCGGGGCGAGGGAGTTGCGACCCAGCTTGCTTAAAAGCCCCTCGCCCCTTTGGGGAGAGGGGTTGGGGTGAGGGGCTCTCAAACCCGCGCCAGCTTCTTCGGTTTCACAGCCTCCGGCACCGCCCGGTGCACCGCATGGACCTCCTCCAGGAAGGCGCCCAGCAGCGGCTTCTTCTGCTCGGTCTTGCGCATGGTGAGGTAGATCGGGTTCTGATAGCCGAGCCGCTTCTCGAGCAGCGGCCGCATCAGATCCTGTGCCACCCATTGCTGGGCGAAATGCGATGGTAGGAAGCCGATATAGCGGCCGGACAGGATGAACACCGCGACACTCTCCATGAGGTCGGCGGTGGCGGTCGAGGTGAGGCTCACGCCATTGGGAAACTGGTTGGGCGCCGTGTAGGCGCGCCGGGCGAATTGCTGGTCCTTGAGATCGTCGAGCGTCACCGCTGCGCTGCGCGCAAACAAGGGATGACCCAGGCCGCAATAAAGCACCTGCCGTTCCTCGAACAGATCCTCATAACAGAGATAGGGCGAATGCCGCCCGCAGGCGCCGAAGCCCAGATCATGCCGCCCCTCCAGCACCGCCTGCTCGATCTCGGTCGGAGAGGTCACCTGGACCGAGATCTGCACCTCCGGCGCCTGCTGGTTGAAGCGGCTGATCGCCTGATGCAGCCGGCAGGCAGGATTGGTGATGAGATTGTCGACGATGCCGATGGAGAGGGTCCCCACCAGGCTGTTGCGCGCCGCCCCCGCCGCTGCGCGGAATTCATCCACCGCGCCGAACAGGCGCTGGCTCGCCTGGTAGATGAGCTTGCCCTTTTCGGTGAGACTGAACCCGGCGCGGCCCCGCTCGCACAGCCGCACACCCAGGCGCTGCTCCAGCGCCGTCATATGTGTGCTGATGGTCGACTGGCTGACATTCAACTCGATCTGTGCCGCCGAAAAACCGCCGGCCTCGACCACCTTGGCAAAGACGCGCAGCAGCTTGAGATCGCCTTCGCTGAGATTGGCCAACATTGGCATGCCTTCATATCGTGCGGTGTCGAAGTGAACGTAGGTTATTCTGTATTGTAACAATCTCCCGGGCAAGGCTCTATCCTCCTCATAATCCCCTGATTTCTCTGGAGAAAATCGATCATGGCGACCTGTGGTGAATGGCTGGTGCAGCTTCTCGAGGCCTATGGCGTCGAGCTGGTCTTCGGCATCCCGGGCGTGCACACGGTCGAGCTTTACCGGGGATTGCCGCAGACCCGCATCCGCCATGTCACACCCCGCCACGAACAGGGTGCTGGCTTCATGGCCGATGGCTATGCGCGGGTGAGCGGGAAGCCCGGCGTTTGCTTCATCGTCACCGGCCCCGGCATGACCAATATCCTGACCAGTATGGGCCAGGCCTATGCAGATTCCATCCCCATGCTGGTGATCTCCGCCGTCAACCGCACGGAGCAGCTCGGCATGGGCGATGGCCGCCTCCATGAATTGCCCTCGCAGCGCAATGTCGTGGCAGGTGTGTCGGCTTTCAGCCACACGCTGCTGTCACCTGATCAATTGCCGCAGATCCTGGCACGTGCCTTTGCGCTCTTTGCCAGTGCGCGGCCCCGCCCGGTCCATATCGAGATTCCCATCGACGTCATCACCGCCCGGGTCGATCCGGTCATCGTCGCCCGGCGCGCCTTGCCCAAGCGCCCGGCACCATTGGCCGCCGACATCGCCCTGGCGGCAAGCTGGCTGAAAGCGGCAAAGACGCCGCTCCTCATCCTCGGCGGTGGCGCCGCCGACGCAGCGGTTGGTATCCGCGCACTGGCCGAACATCTCGACGCGCCGGTCATCAACACGGTGAATGCCAAGGGCATCCTGCCACCATCGCATCCCTTGCGCATCGGCGAGAACATGGCCTTCCCACCGGTCCATGACGCGATCGCAGCATCCGACCTGGTGCTGGCCATCGGCACCGAATTCGGCGAGACGGAAATGTATCCCGAGCCCAAGCCCCTGCAGTTCGGCGGCAAGCTCATCCGCATCGACATCGATCCCGAACAATTGGTCCGTGCGGTCGCAACCGATCTGCCCATCTTGAGCGATTCCGCCTTCGCCGTGACGGCGCTCAACCAGGCGCTCGGTGTTGCGCAGGAGACCGTCGCCAAAACGGATTCACCCGGCGCCAGGCGCGCCGCCGCCGTGCGCGCTGCGAACCGTCCGCATTGGTGGCCGGCGGTCAGCCTGCATCAGCGCATCGCCAAGGTGGTTCTGGAGGCATTGCCGGATGCCATCATCGCCGGCGATTCGACCGAGCCGGTCTATGCTCTCAACCAATGTTATGAATCGCCAAGGCCCCGTTCCTATTTCAACTCCAGCACCGGTTATGGGACCCTCGGCTACGGATTGCCGGCCGGCATCGGCGCCAAGCTCGCCGCCCCCGACCGGCCCGTGGTGGTGCTGATCGGCGATGGCGGCCTGCAATTCACCATCGCGGAACTCGCGTCCGCAGTCGAAGCAGCGATGCCGCTCATCGTGCTGCTGTGGAACAATGACGGCTATGGCGAGATCAAGACCTATATGGTCGACCGCCAGATCCAGCCCATCGGCGTCGACATCTACACGCCGGATTTCCTCACCATCGCCATCGGCTTCGGCTGCGGCGCGCTGCGGCCAAGCAGCGTCGCGGAACTCACCTCGGCCCTCCGCCGTGCCGCCACCGCCAGGATCCCGACCGTGATCGAAATTCGTGCCGACGCACCCTATATCGCGGCGTTCGCGCAAGGGTAAGCGCCCCTCACCCCAACCCTCTCCCCGCTATCGCGGGGCGAGGGAGTTTCCAACGAGCTCGCTCGAGAGCCCCTCGCCCCATTTATGGGGAGAGGGGTTGGGGTGAGGGGTTAGCGCAGCGTGACGCTGAGCGATGTCGGCGCCCGGAATTCCCAGCCGCGGAACTGGGGCAGCTTGTCCGGCACGAACGCGATCTCTTTCGTGCGCTCAAGCAGCACGCGCAAGGCGACGATCACCTGGTCGCGGGCGAACCAGCGGCCGGAGCAGAAATGCGGACAGAAGCCGAAGGCCGCATGCGGCCCTTCATTGCGGTGGATGTTGAAACGGTCCGGCTCGGTGAAGCGCGCCTCGTCGCGGCTGGCGGAGGAAACCAGCGCACCCACCGCCGCCCCGGCCGGAATCGTGACCCCGCCCAGCTCGACCGCGCGCGTGGTCTCCCGCGTCTGCGTGCCGATGGGCGCCACCCAGCGCAAGCCTTCATCGACCGCCTTGGGCAGCAGTTCCGAGATATTCTGCCGGACGTCAGCGAGCTGGTCGGGATTGGTCAGCAACCCCACCAGCACCGATCCCGCCCCATGCCCCGGTTCCTGCATGCCGCCCAGCAGGGTCACCTTGACCGTGGGGAGCAGCATCTCGCGCGAACGTGTCGTCCCCGCCGGCATCCCGTCATGGAGCATGTGTGAGAGCGCCGACTGATCCGGCGCCCGCTCCAGACGGTCGAAGATGAGATCTGCCGCTTCGGTAATCTCGGCGCTCACCGCATCGCCGATCTTCTGCCGTTCCGGGTCATTCTCGAAATTGATCGCACCCTGCGCCAGGCCGTAGAACCAGCGCCGCAGGGTTGGCATGTCGACCCCCTCGAAGCCGAACGAACGGGCGAGGCTCAAGGTCGAGATGGGTTCGAAATAGTCGGCCATCAGATCGCCGCCGCCCTTCGCCAGCAGCGCATCCAGATACTCATCGGCGATCGGCCGCACCAACGGCTCGATATAGCTGGCCACCGCCTTGGGTTTGTATTTGGGGTCGATGCCGGCCCGTAATTCCTTATGCACCGGCCCGTCGGTCGTGAGGATGGTTGGCTTGCCGAAGGTGCGCTCGACCGGCGAGGATTTGACTTGTGCCGTGAAGATATCCGGCGACTTCGCCACATGTTCGACATCGGCCCAACGCGTCACCAGCCAGATATTGACGGCCGGCACGAAAGCGACCGGCGCCTCGCGCCGCATGCGCGCATAAAGCGGGTAAGGGTCGTCCTCGAGATCCTGGACGGTGATCCGGTCGGTAAACTTCATGCAATCCCCCGCACACAGAAAAAGGGCGGAACGGTATGACCCGTTCCGCCCGTGAGAGGTCGTTCGTCAGTGCTTCTGATGCGCGCCCAGATCGGCAAAGCGCGTGCCGCCTGCCTGCTTCAACTGGTTGGCGACGATGGCGCCAATGATCGCCGCCACCGGCACCAGGATCGGCAAGCCGATCGCGAGACCTTCGGCGAATGGCGTGCTCGCGCTGATCAGCAGCCCGAAATTCACCACCACGGCAATGCCGATGGCCGCCAGCGTCAGGCCCGCAGCAATGGGCGCAATGATCGTTCGGAACGGTGATCCTTCAAGACCTGGCGACCGCTTAAAGAACGCGATCACGGCAAAGGACACGACGGCCATCAGCGCAATCACGCACAGCGTCGCCAAGTTGGTTAACCACACGAACAGCGCCAGCACCGGATCCTGGTTGGTGACGACGAAGATCGCCAGCACCACGATGCCGAGGATGGTCTGGAGGACCGACCCCGTATGCGGGCTCTGATGTTCGTCATGGGTCCGGCCGAGATGGGCCGGCAGCAGGCCCTCGCGGCCCATCACATAGAAATAGCGCGCGGCTGCATTGTGGAAGGCGAGGAGTGCCGCGAACACGGAGGAGACCAGCAGCAGGCTCATCAGCGTGGTGACGGCGCTGCCGACATACTGGTCCGAAAGGACGAAGATGAAGGTGGTGGGATCGGCAAGGCCGCCCAGCGTTTCCATCAGCTTGTCGGGACCGGTGCCCAGCACCATGCACCAGGTGGTGAAGGCATAGAAGATGCCGATGACGAGGACCGAGAGATAGGTGGCACGCGGCACCGTGCGGTGCGGATCGCGCGCTTCCTCGCTATAGATCGTGGTCGCCTCAAAACCCATGAAGCCGGCGAAGCACAGCAGCATGCCGATGATGGGCGAGCCGGACATGAAGGCTTCCGGCGTGAAGCTCGCCGTGCTGATTCCGGCAGCGCCACCCTTGCCGACGATGGCAAGATCCATGATGAGGACGACGATATATTCCGCCGCCACCAGGACCGCCAGCACCTTGGCCGAGAGGTCGATCTGGCGATAGCCGAAAATGGCGACCAGCACCAGGGCGATGCCCGACCAGACCCACCATGGCAGGTCGAGGCCGAAACCGGCGAAGGTCGCCGCCGCCACCGCGCCGAACAGGCCGTAAAGCCCGATCTGCATGGCGTTATAGGCCAGCACCGCGACATAGGCCGCGGCACCGCCGGCGACACCGCCGAGGCCCCGCGCCGTAAAGGCATAGAACGACCCGGCATTGGAGATATGCCGCGCCATGGTCGTGTAGCCGACCGAGAAGACGAGCAGGATCGCCGTCACCACCAGCACCGCCAGCGGCACACCGACGCCGTTGCCGAGCAGCATGGCGATCGGAAAACCGCCCGCCACGGCGGTGAGCGGTGCCGCCGCCGAGACGACGAAGAACGTGACCGCGGCAACGCCCAAGGCATTGCGCCGCAATCTGTCCGTGGAATTCAAATCCGTCAATTTCCCCTCCCTGAAAACGCCGGCGGCCGAACGATCTCGGCCGCCAAAACCCCCGTGTGCTGCGCGCGGGAATCACCCGCGGCCAAGTCTCATCGTTTCGGCAAGGCGCAGGCCTTGCCGTCGATTTTTATTTTTCATTCGATGTCGAACGATAACGCGAATCAAAATCCTCGGCAAGAGACAGTTGCGACTTGAGCGCGCGCGGCGATTGGTCCCTTATGTGGTCGGCGGCGCGATGCTATAAAGCGCGCGCCTCGAATCCCTTCGGAGTTTCGCTTTGGACAAAGACCGCCGCGCCCCCGCCCGCCTTGCTGCACCCGCGAAGAGCGAGGGGGCCAGATCTCGCGGCAAGGAGTCGGTGTCCACTTCGTCACCGGCAAAGAAGCCAGTTCCATCAAAGTCCTCCACCGGGAAACGCTCGACCAAGCCGCTCGCGGAGGTGCTGGGCGAGAAGCGGGTGGCGGGCCTCCGCATCAATCTCGATTCGATGGCGCTGGTCTCCAACATCCACCGCGCCTCCGGTTTCATTCGCGATCATTTCGAACGTGCCGTGCTGAAAGAGGCCGATCTGCATTGGTCAGCCTTCGTGACGCTGTGGTGCCTGTGGATCTATGGCGAGCTGGAAACGCGCCGCTTGGCCGCCGAAGCCGGGGTCGCCAAAAGCACCCTCTCCAGCATTCTCAACATGCTGGAAGGGCGCAAGCTGGTGCGCCGGCGCGCCAACGAACTCGAGCGCCGCCTCGTCATCGTCAACCTCACCGCGACCGGCGCCGAGCTCATCAGCAGCATCTTTCCGAAGTTCAACGCCGAGGAGACCCGCATCGTCGAACGCCTCAGCGCCAAGCAAATGCAGGCCGCGACCGATGCGATTCGCCTCATCCTCGCCACCATCAACGATCTCGACGGGCCGCTCGAGGGCAGCTGATCCTCCCCCTGCGACCCACTGCCACTGCGACGCTTGACTCGCTTGACGCTTTGAATAATTATTCGACGTCGAACGATTTTGCGGAGCGGCAGGATGCGGGCTTTGGTCGAAGGTGTCGAGGTTGACGGCAGGCATTGGATCGGCGGCAAGCGCGTCGACAGTGCCCGGAAATTCTCTGCCATCTCGCCGATCGACGAACAGCCGATCGCCGAGATCGCGTCGGGCGATGCGCCTGAAATCGATCAGGCGGTGACGGCCGCCGCCACCGCGTTCCACTCCTGGAAGAAGATCAGCCGGCAGGAACGCGCCGGTTACCTGCATCGCATCGCCGACATCATTGAGTCCCGTGTCGAGCAGCTCTCTGTGGTCGAAACCCGCGACAACGGCTCGCTGCTCCGCTCCCACCGGCGCGGCGTCATGCCCCGCGTCGCCATGAATTTCCGCTTCTTTGCCGATTGGCTGCTGCAACTGGATCACGCCGATTTCGACGTGCGCGGCCATCGCAACCATGTGAGCTATGACCCGAGCGGTGTCGCTGCCATCATCACGCCGTGGAACGCGCCGTTGATGCTGGGCACCTGGCGCATCGCCCCGGCGCTCGCCGCCGGCTGCACCGTCGTCTACAAGCCGCCGGAATGGGCGCCGCTCACGGCCTCTCTGCTCGCCGACATCACCGCCGAAGCTGGATTGCCGGACGGCGTCTTCAATGTCGTCCAGGGTCTCGGCCGCGAAGCGGGTGCTGCCCTCTCGCGCCATCCGAAGATCCGGCGACTGAGCTTCACCGGCTCGGTGCCGACCGCCAAAACCATCGCTGCGGCCGCCGCCCCCAATCTGGTGCCCTTGTCGTTCGAGCTTGGCGGCAAATCGCCCTTCATCGTCTTTGCCGATTGTGATCTCGACCTCGCCGTCAACACCGCGATCGGCCAGTATGACAATGCCGGCCAGGTCTGCCTCGCCGGCACGCGCATCCTGGTCGAAGAGAGCATCCGCGACCGCTTCCTCGAAGCATTCCTCGCCAAGGCCAAGGCGATCCGTCAAGGTGATCCGCGCGATGAGGCAAGCGATATCGGCCCGCAGATCAGCCGCCAGCATTTCGAACGCGTGAAGGGCTTTGTCGAACGCGCCATCGGTGCCGGCTTGAAGCCCGCACTCGGCGGCGGTCCCAACGACACGCTAGGCGGCCTCTATTTCAAGCCGACCCTGTTCGTCGATCCGCCCGCGACGTCCGAGATCCTGCGCGAGGAAGTCTTCGGCCCGGTCCTCTGCCTGCAATCCTTCACGAGCGAAGCGCAGGCCATCGACATGGCCAACGACACCGAATACGGCCTCGCCGCCGTGGTGATGACCGGCGATCAGCCCCGCGCCGAGCGCGTGACGGCGGCGGTCAATGCGGGCCTCGTTTGGAACAACTGCTTCTTCGTGCGCGATTTGCGCCAGGCCTTCGGCGGCAACGGCAAGTCCGGCATCGGCCGCGAAGGCGGCACCTGGTCGTTCGATTTCTATTGCGACGTCAAGAACGCTGTCTTTGCGCCAACTGGTTGGAGAAAATGATGGGTGAGGTTGTTGGTTGCGGGCTCATTGCCCATGTTCCCACCGTCATGTTGCCGGAGACGATCCGCCACGAGCTCAATAACGGCAAGGACTTCACCGTGGTCGAGGGCTTCCGGCGTTTGCGCAACGAAGTGCTGCCCAAGCTCGATTACGACATCGTCGTGGTGCTCGATTCGCACTGGTTCACCACCGTCGAATTCGTCATCACCAGCGAGGCGCGCCGCAGCGGCAAATACACCTCCGACGAATTGCCGCGCGGGATGAGCCAGATCCCCTACGACCTGCCCGGCGATCCTGCCTTTGCCGAACTGGTGGCGAGCAAGGCGCGGAAGCACGGCACCTGGATCACCCCCAATAACGATCCCTATCTCCCCATCCAATATGCGACTGTCAACGTCGCCCATTATCTGCAGAAAGGCCCCGAGGCCTGGATCTCGATGAGCTGCGCCCAGACCGGCGAGACCGAGGATTTCCTGCGTGTCGGCCGTGCGTTGGGCGAAGCCATCGCCGAGTCCGACAAGAAGGTTTTGCTGCTCGCCTCCGGCGCCATGAGCCACAAATTCTGGCCGTTGCAGAAACTGCGCGCCCATGAGGCGGCGGGGGTCGAGCATATCTTCAGTCCGGAGCATTCCGCCGCTGATTTGAAACGCATCGAGTGGTTCAAGGCCGGCGATCACGCGAGCGTGCTGCGCAGCATGCCAGAATTCCTGAAGTTCAAGCCGGAAGCCAATTTCGGCCACTACCTGATGATGGCCGCGGCCCTCGGCGAGGAGAAACTGTCGGCACCGGGCAGGCTCTACAGCGACTATGAGAATTCCATCGGCACCGGCCAGGTGCATATCTGGTTCGACCGGCCGCAAGGCGGCTGGACGTCACACAAGAAAGCGGCCGAATAAGGCCCAAGTTCTGGGAGAGCAAAATGACCGAATATCGACGCATCCTGCTGGGCGGCGCTGTCGTTGAGACCGAACGCAAGGGCGAGGAACTGGTGGCGCGCGACGGCCGCCGGGTCGCCATTAAGGACGCCATTCATCTGCCCCCCGTGCAGCCGGGCAAGATCATCGCGGTCCACCTCAACCATGTGAGCCGGGTCCACGAATTCCAGATCAAGCTCTCGGCCACACCGACCTATTTCCAGAAGCCGACCTCAGCCCTCAACTCCCACAATGGCGAGATCGTGCGTCCTCGGGGGTGCAAATGGCTGAACTACGAAGGCGAGGTCGCGATCGTCATCGGCAAGCGCGCGCGTAATATCTCGCAGGCAGAAGCCGGCGACTATATCGCCGGCTACACCATCGCCAGTGATTTCGGCCTCCACGATTTCCGCGACACCGATGCGGGCTCCATGCTGCGCGTCAAAGGCAGCGACACGCTCTGTCCCTTAGGGCCGGGCTTCGTCACCGGCTGGGATTTCCACAACAAGTTCCTGCGCACCTATGTCAACGGCAAGGTCGTGCAGGACGGCAACACGTCCGAGATGACCTGGGACATGAACTATCTGGTGGCCGACATCGCCCGCAACATCACGCTGGAACCGGGCGATGTGCTGCTCTCGGGCACACCCGCCAATTCGCGCCCCGTCCAGCCCGGCGACGTGGTCGAAGTCGAGGTCGAAGGGCTCGGTCGCTTGTCGAATCGCGTGGTCGAAGGACCGGAACCGATCCGCACGGATGTGGGTGCGCAGCCCACGGAATCGGAAGAGGTGCTCTCCACGGCCCTGGGGGGCGATTGGGAATTCCGCGGTATCCGCGCCCCGAAGAAACCCGGCGCCTGAGGAGATCGGCACATGACCAGCTTGCAAGGTTTCTTCTATCCGCGCAGCGTCACCGGCCAGGCAGCGCTCCTGCCGCCGCCGCCCTGGCATTATGCGGGCGATCTCCTCACCGTCGAATACCGCACGGACCCCAAGCGCATCGCCGAGATCCTGCCGGCCCCCTTGACGCTGGCTGCCGAAGATCCCGGCGCCGTCGCGCTCATCTGGGCCGATTGGCAATCCTGCGGCGGCTCGAAGGCCGAAATGCTCGACCCCGTGCGCGCGCAATACAAGGAAGCCTTCGCCGTCGTGCGCTGCGCCTTCGAAGGGCGCACCTATTCGCGCTGCATCTATATCTGGGTCGACAAGGACTTCGCGATGCTGCGCGGCATCCACCAGGGCTATCCGAAAAAGTTCGGCTCCATCCACATGACCAGACCCCATCCCTTTGCGCCCGCCCCCCAGGTGGCAGCGGGCGGCGTCTTCGGCGCCACCTTGGCAGCCAATGACCGGCGCCTCGCCGAGGCTGTCATCACGCTGAAGGGGCCTGCTGAGAAGAACGGTTTCGTCAACGGCCATCCGATGGCGCATCACCGCTGGCTGCCGGCGATCGACGGCAAGGGCGACGCCCATGCCGAGCTCATCGAATCAACCGGCGCCAAATTCGAGGGCGGCCAGCCCTTCGCGGCTTCAGTCGATCACTTCGCGCTGTTCGACTCGCCCACCGAGGAACTGGCCCATTTGAAACCGCTGGAGATCATCGGCGGCTATTACCGGCAGATCGGGGTCGTCTGGAACGGCGGCAAGTCGCTGGTCCCGAAGATCAGCGCCTGAAAACGAAGCTGACCACAAGCCTCACGCAGCTCACCGCAACGCAAGGGTTTCGCCATGACGAGTTTTGCCCCCCTCGATGACGGCCATGCCGATCTCTCGGCTCATGATTCCTTCCTGGCCGGCGCGCCGCACAACACCTTCGCCAGGCTGCGCCGCGAGGAGCCGCTCTCCTGGAGCGAGATGAAGGGCGGCAAGGGCTTCTGGTCGCTGACCCGCCATGCCGACATCCTCGAGTTCAACAAGAATTACGATCTGCTGAGTTCCGCGCGCGGCATCCGCATGGAAGACCAGACCTATGAGGAATACCTCGCCCGCCGCACCTTCCAGGAAACCGATCCCCCGGAACATTCAAGGACCCGCGTGCTGGTGGCCAAGGCCTTCTCGAAGCCGGTCGTGGCCCAGTTCGACCAGCAGATCCGCCACATCTGCGATTCCATCCTCGACGATGTCCTGGCGCGCGGCAGTTTCGACGCGGTGAAGGATGTCTCGCGGCAATTGCCGATGCGCATGCTGGGCCAGATCCTCGGCACGCCGGACGAGGATCTCGACTGGCTGGTGGAGAAGGGCGACCAGCTCATCGCCAACACCGATCCCGAATTCACCAGCCTGGTGCTCGACAAGGCCGATACCGAGGCCTATCGCCTGATGCCGTTCCGCTCCCCGGCCGGCGCCGATCTTTATGAATATGCCAAGAAGCTGATGCGCGAAAAGCAGGCCAAGGGCGACACCAGCGGTGTGCTGCACCTCATCCTGCAGCCCGATGCCCATGGCAATGTCATCACCGAAGCGGAGTTCCGCAATTTCTTCTGCCTGCTGGTGGCGGCCGGCAACGACACCACCCGCTATTCGCTCGCGGCCTCGCTCTTTGCCCTCTGCAATCGCCCGCAGCTCATGGACCAGCTCCGCGCCGGCGAAAACAATATCTGGGAAACGGCCCCCGACGAGTTCATCCGCTGGGCCTCGCCCACCATGCATTTCCGGCGCACCGCGACCCGCGATTTTGAGCTCCACGGCAAGAATGTGCGGGAAGGCGACAAGGTGATCTTCTGGTTCGTCTCGGCCAACCGCGACGAAACCGTGTTCGAGGACCCGTTCGAGCTTGACCTGTTGCGCACCCCCAACCGCCATGTATCCTTCGGGCAAGGGGGACCCCATGTGTGCCTGGGCATGTGGCTGGCGCGGCTCGAAGTCCGGATCCTGCTGCAGGAACTGGTGAAGCGCGTGAAGTCCATCGAACAGACCGGCGCCCACGAATTCCTGCGTTCCAATTTCATCGGCGGCATCAAACGACTGCCGGTGCGCATTCAAACGAACTGAATTTCTGTCTGGGAGAACAACAATGGCGACGGCAGAGAGGCTGCGGCTTCTGTTTTGTGACCACCTCAACCTGGCCCGCGGCAAATATCTGCCGGCGGCGAAAATGGGCGACGGCTCGTCGCGCTTCTGCCTCGGCATCTATGCGGTGAGCTATGCCAAGGACCTCATGCCGGCGCCCGGCTCCAAGATGCTGGAGGGTCTCCCCGACTACGACGCCGTCTACAAGGCCGCCGACATCCGCGCCGGCTGGCAGCCGAACACCAAGGTTGTGGTCGCCGACCAGTATGACAATGACGGCACACCGCTGCCGCTCTGCGGTCGCGGGGCGTTGAAGCGCGCCATCGCCGAATGGCAGGCGCTGGGTTATTCGCCCAAGGTGGGGCTGGAGCTCGAAGCCTATGCCTTCTGCCGCGACGAACACGGCAAATGGGTGCCCTATGACACGCCGGGCGCCTTCGTCTACAGCACCGGCCCCTTCACCGATCCGCGTGGCTTTACCGACGCGATCTGGGAAAAGGCCACCGCCGCCGGCTTCCGCATCGATTGCTTCACCTCGGAATATGATGCGCCGCAATTCGAATTCACGCTGACCTATGACGATGCGCTGAAAGCCGTCGACGACATCTTCCTGTTCCGGCTGCTGGCCCGCGAAGTGGCACTCGAACACGGCATCCTGCTCACCTTTATGCCGAAACCTGTCCTGGGTCTGAGCGGCAGCGGCCTCCACGTCAATTTCAGCTTCAACGACAAGGACGGCCGCAATGCCATCGGCGATGCGACGGTTCCGGAACAAATGCCGCCGCTGACGCGCGGTTGCATCGCCGGCCTCATGCAGCATCATGCCGGCATGGCAGGTCTCCTCGCACCCACCGTCAATTCCTATGACCGCTTGAAACCGGCGAGCCTGTCCGGCTTCTGGCGCAATTGGGGCGTCGATCATCGCGGCGTCACCACCCGGCTCTCGGCCGAGGGTGGGGCGAAGTCGCGCATCGAGCACCGCATGGGCGATGGTGCGGCCAATCCCTATACGATGGTCGCCACCATCCTGCAGGCAGCCAGGCTCGGCTTCGTCAATAACTATAAGCTGGCCCCGGCCGAAACCGCCGATTGCCTGGAAAACCAGGACGCCCGCGAAGGTGTCGCGGAAACCCTGGGCGGTGCCCTGGACGCCCTGGTCGCCGACAAACCCCTGGTAGAGGCCGTGGGGCAGGGACTGGTCGACAACCACGTCTTCATCAAGCAGCATGAGGTCGAGCGCGTGGGCGCCCTCGAAGGTGACGCCAAACGCGACTATTACATCAACTATATCTAGGCAGCTTGCGGGCGAGAGGGAAAAGACGATGCCGAAGATCACCTGGGTCCTCGATGGCGGGCGTGAGATCAGCGCCAATGTCGCCGTGGGGCACAATCTCATGGAAGCCGCCGTCGCCAACAATGTGCCCGACGTGATCGGCGAATGCGGCGGCTGCCTTTCCTGCGCCACCTGCCATGTCTATGTCGATCCCGCCTGGGCGGCGAAGACCGGCAAGCCCGGCGAAATGGAAGACGACATGCTGGAGATCACCACCGCCGAGCGGCGCGAGATGAGCCGGTTGTCCTGCCAGATCATCGCGACCGAGGAACTTGACGGCCTGATCCTGCACGTCCCGCATATCTGACGGGCAGGGACCATGGCGGCACCGATCATCCTCCTGGGCGCCGGCCAGGCCAGCGCCTCCTGCGCCGCCAAGCTGCGCGCCTTGGGCTATGACGGCAAGCTCACGATCGTCGGCGAGGAACCGGCCGCCCCCTATCAGCGCCCGCCGCTCTCCAAGAAATATGTCTCCGGCGAATTGGCGGTCGAGCGTTTGTTCATCCGTCCCTTGAGCTGGTATGGCGAACAGCAGATCGACCTCCGCCTCGAGAGCCACGCCGTGGCGCTGGATCCCGCCGCTCATCTCTTGACGCTCGCCGATGGCAGCAAGCTTCCCTATTCGAAACTGCTGCTGGCGACCGGCTCGACGCCGCGCTCGCTGCCCTCTGAGATCGGCGGCAGGCTCGGCAATGTCTTCACCATCCGCAACCTCGCCGACGCCGATGCCATCGCCCCTGCCTTGAAGCCCGGTGCAAAGCTGCTGGTGATCGGCGGCGGTTATATCGGCCTCGAAGCGGCGGCGGTCGCGGCACAGAAGGGCCTCACTGTCACAGTCATTGAGATGGCGGAGCGGATCCTGCAGCGCGTGGCGGCGGCCCCCACCTCGGATTTCTTCCGCGCCCTCCATCAGTCGCATGGCGTCACCATCCGTGAATCGACCGGCCTTGCTGAACTCCTGGGTGCCGACAATCGCCTGACCGGCGCCCGGCTCAAGGACGGCACCATCATCCCGGCCGATCTTGCCATCGTCGGCATCGGCATCATCCCCAATGACGCGCTGGCACGGGATGCGGGTCTTGCCGTCGAGGGCGGCATCCTGGTCGACGGCCAATGCCGCACCAGCGATCCAGACATCTTCGCTGCCGGGGATTGCGCAGTCTTTGCCTGGCGCGGTGCGCGTACGCGGCTTGAATCGGTGCAGAACGCGATCGACCAGGGCGAACATGCCGCGGCCTGCCTGCTCGGCGCAGCACCCGACTATGATCCCAAGCCCTGGTTCTGGTCCGACCAATATGACGTGAAGCTGCAGATCGCCGGCCTCAACCGGGGTTATGACAGCACGGTGCTCCGCCCCGGCAAGCGACCCTTGAGCCAGTCGATCTGGTATTTCCAGGGCGACAAGCTCATCGCCATCGACGCCATGAACGACGCCCTGGCCTACGCCTTGGGCAAGAAGGCCCTCGAGGCCGGCAGATCCCCGGACCGCGCGGCCTTGGCCGATCCGGCCAGCGACCTCAAGACAGTTCTCGCCTGAAGCGCCCCTCACCCCGACCCTCTCCCCGCAAGCGGGGCGAGGGAGTTTCCAGCGAGCTGGCTTTAAAGCCCCTCGCCCCTCTGGGGAGAGGGGTTGGGGTGAGGGGTTTTTGACAAAATCCACCGCCTCTTTACGAGGCCCGTCGATTTTCGCATTGTCGGCAACCCTGACGACGTTTGGCGACTCGCATGAATTCTTCATCCCAACAAGAGAGCGACGGCGGCACCCTGGCGGCCTTCTCGCACCAGGCCATGGCCGCCGGGCTGCTTGCGGCCTTCGTCGGCTTTGCCAGTTCCTTTGCCGTCATCATCCAGGGCCTGACCGCCATGGGGGCGAGCCAGGCGCAGGCGGCCTCGGGCCTCATGGCGCTTTCCATCAGCATGGGTCTCTGCGCGATCTATCTCAGCCTCAGGACCCGGCAGCCGATCAGCATCGCCTGGTCGACGCCGGGTGCCGCCCTCCTCGCCGCGACTGCCTTGCCGGAGGGTGGCTTTCCCGTCGCCATCGGCGCCTTCCTCATCAGCGGCGCGCTCATTGTCATCGCGGGACTCTGGAAGCCGTTGGGCCGCGCGGTGGCGGCGATCCCCGCACCGCTCGCCAATGCGATGCTGGCGGGCGTTTTGCTCGGCCTCTGCCTCGCCCCGGTCAAGGCCATCGCCGAGGCACCCGCCTATGGCCTCGCGATCATCGTCACCTGGGCGCTGGTGGCGCGTTTCCGGCGGCTCTATGCCGTGCCGGCCGCGGTGCTGGTGACGGTCATCATCATCGCCGTCACCGTCGATGTCTCGCATCTCGACGCCACGGCGCTGTGGCCGCAGCCGGTCCTGGTCATGCCGGAATTCACCCTCTCCGGTCTCATCGGCATCGCGCTGCCGCTCTTCATCGTCACCATGGCATCGCAGAACATCCCCGGCATCGCCGTGCTCAATGTCAACGGCTACCGCCCGCATCCGGGGCCGCTCTTCAGCATCACCGGCATCTTCACGCTGCTGGCAGCACCCTTCGGCGGCCATGCGGTGAACCTGGCCGCCATCACCGCGGCCCTCTGCGCCGGGGTCGATGCCCATCCTGATCCCGCACGGCGCTATTGGGCGGCCGCCACCTCGGGCATCTTCTATGTGCTGTTCGGGCTGGGGGCGGGGGCTGCCACCGCCTTCATCAGTGCCGCCCCACCCATCCTCATCCAAGCGGTGGCGGGCCTTGCTTTGTTCGGCGCCTTCGGCGGCGCGCTGCTCGGCGCCGTGACCGATCCTAAGGACCGCGAGGCCGCCATCATCACCTTTGTGGTGACGGCCTCCGGCATCGGCTTCTTCGGCATCAGCGGCGCGTTCTGGGGCTTGCTTGCCGGCGGCGCCATCTATGCCCTGACGCATTGGCGGGGCCAGTCCGGCCGGGGATAGCGTCGCCCCCCCTTGGGGAAGTGCCGGGAAGGCATCACCAACCGCGTAACCGGCTCAGGTCAGCTCTTTCAAGCCGGTCCGTGTCTCGATTTGTGCGCGGTAGGACAGGCGCAGGCCCCGGACGAGCGCAGGCGGACGATCGATCGCGAGTGCCAGGTACAGCGCCTCGATGGCCGCAGGATCCGGATGCCGAAGTGTGAGCGAAAGCAGGCGCGCGCCCAGATCCGGGATCGAGGTCATTGATGTGGGATCACCTCGATGGTCGATGAGCGAGGGTGCTGCGCCGTCGAGCGGGAGCGAGCCGTCCGCGGGGATCGCAAAGTCGAAAGTCGGGTTGTCGGCCGGAAGGGGAACCTTGTCGCCGAAGATCGCGCGATGTCTTGAAACAAGGGGACCGATGGCAACCGTGCTGGCAACCCACCCGCGCAGGCGCCGGCCTTCGTGCCAATCCGCCCTGATCTGCGCCTGGTTGTCGAGACCGAACCAGCGCGGCCGACCGGGCTCAGTCCCGTCCGGGTCGCGTGCGACGATCTCAAGATAGACGTTGTTCCCCAACTGAAGGCGGTGATTGTGGGTGCCCATGTAATCGTGGCGTGTCCCGAAGGGCACCTCGATGTCGAGGCATTCCTGGACATGGGACACTCCTTCGCGGAGCGTCGGAGCAATGACGGTGAGGTGGTCAAGCTTCAGCAAAGGCGGAAAGCCCCTATGTCGTTTAGCGAATCCATGTGCGCCAGTCTGTCATGACTAACTCTGCCATGACTAACTCTGCCATGACTAACTCCGTCATGCCTAACATTGACACCTTGGCGAGCCTAGTGCTTCCGCGCCTGCACCAGCTCGGCCATGATGGTGGCTTCGCCCAGCGCCTTGCACGCTTCCATGCGATGGAGGCCAGCCACCAGCACATAGCGTTCCTTGTCGGGCCGGACCATGATCGGCACCAGGAGGCCCTTTTCGGCAATGTCCAACGCCAGATCCTCGACCTTGGCGGCATCGACCGGCACGCGCAGGGCGGCGGGCACATAGATATCGGCGATCTTGATCTTGGTGGGCTTCATGCCGCGATGGCTCCTGGTCGTTGTTGGGCCCGCTCCGGCGCGCGCCAATATTGCTGAATATATCTCTGCTCGATGCCGGAAACAAAACGCCACAAGACGTGAGCTTGTCTCGTATGCCGGTCAACGGCGATGCTTCGCAGCATATCGTCATCGGCCAGCGAATACAGCATCTTGCTTGTTATTGTGTCGGCATATGTCCAGTGATCTCAATGTATTGCCGGAGTTTATCAAACAATGTCTGGCATGTTTCCTGCGAATTTTCGGGTGGATACTGCCGGATCATGACACACAGCGGACGCGCTGCGTGCTGAGCCGACGGGAATCCGCAACCCGAATGGAGGAGTATCTCCGATGATCTCAAGTAACTATGGCACGGCGGGGCCAGGCACGGCCGCGCTCAGCCAGATGCGACAACAACTCTATGCCAAGCTGGATGCCAACGAAGACGGCGGCATCGACGAAACCGAGTTCGTCGCGGGAGCAACGGCCGGCAGCAGTTCTGCCGGCAGTTCGACCGAAACACTCGCCAAGGAGATGTTCAGCAGCTTCGACGGTGACAGTGACGGCAAGCTCACGCAGGACGAACTGCAGAGCGGCTTCCAGAAGCTGAGCGATCAGATGCGTGCGGCACTGATCGAACAGCAGGAAGCCTCGCGGCCGCAACCGCGGTCGGCGGAACAGCTCTTTGCCAAGCTGGACAGCAACAGCGATGGCGGCGTCGATGAAGCCGAGTTCATTGCCGGCGCGCCGCAGAATGGCAAGGGCCCAGCGAGACCGAGCTCAAGGAACTGTTCGCATCCTTCGACACGGATGCGGATGGATCCTTGACCGCGGACGAACTGCAGGCCGGTTTCGAGAGCAACCGTCCTTCTGGTCCCCCGGGTGGTCCCCAGGGCGGTCCGGGTGGTGCCGGTGGCCCCCCGTCGGGTCCGCCGCCATCCGCCTCGGCCTCAAGTGAAGAGGAGGAGGATGAGGAGGATACATTGATCGAGATGTTGCAGAAGCGCATCACCGAGCAATCCACCTCGGCCAGCTCGAGTTCAGCCAGCATCAATCTGAAGGATCTTCAGAGCGTGCTGGCGAACTTCCTGAAGCTGCAGGAAGGGTCATTCCAGGCCAGCCAGTCTCTCTCGGCTACGGCCTGACGCTTGCCCGAAGACCGGTCGGCAGATAGTGCCGCCAGTCGGCCCCGCCGCCGTGCCTGGCGGCGGGGCCATCTTGCCACGCCTCGGTCCCGCCGCCGTGCCTGGCGGCGGGGCCATTTTGACGCGCGCTACAGCATTCACTTGCGATCATGCCCGCACCGCGCCATGAACTAACGTCATCCACCATCACCCGCAACAAAGGGCTCCCGAGATATGCTCGCCATGCCGGCAAAGACCGAACCGACACAAGCGCAACTGCCGCATCTGCTGATCGTCGATGACGATCAGGATCATCGCCTGCTGCTGGGCCGCCTGTTCGGCGAGAACGGATTCCGCGTCTCCTTGGCGCCCGACGGCGCCACCATGCTGAGGCTGCTCAACGCGGCGCCGCCTGATCTGGTGATCCTCGATCTGATGCTGCCGGATGAGGACGGGCTCTCCCTGTGCCGCCGCGTGCGCGCCGAGTCCGACTTGCCGATCATCATGCTGAGCGCGCTCGGGCGCGGGCCGCACAAGCTCGCCGGCTTCGACATGGGCGCCGATGATTGTGTAGCGAAACCCTTCGATTCGGCGGAACTGGTGGCGCGCACCCGGGCCGTCCTGCGCCGCGCCCATCAGCGCAATGAGGGCGTTTCCGTCCTGCCTGGACGCAAGGGGACAAAGCGCGTCTATCGCTTCGACGGCTGGCGGGTCGATGCCGCCAAGCGCGAGGTGTTTTCCCCGGCCGATGTGCTGATCACGCTTACCTCGGGCGAGACCGATCTTCTGCTGGCGCTCATCGAACATGCCCAGACTACCCTCACGCGCGAGCATCTGGTGGAACTCACCCGCAACCGCGGTGGCGAGGCCAATGACCGCAGCGTCGACATCCTCATCAGCCGCATCCGCCGCAAGATCGAACAGAACCCGCGAGCACCCCGCATCATCAAGACCGTGCGCAGCGGCGGCTATCTGTTTGCACCCAGCGTCACGCTGGACTAGGGGCCCCAGGGTGATGTCCCGGCACGCGCGTCTTCTGTGGCCAGACCGCATCGCCACCCGCATCGCGCTCATCATGGTGGCGGCGATGCTGCTGACCCAGGGCCTGGGCTATCTGCTGTTCCTCGGCGACCGCAACGGCTGGTGGCCGCAATCCGGTCTCGATTCCGTCATCCAGCGCCTGCGGGGACCGATCGAGCTTGCCGCGCAAACACCGCCGGACCGGCGCCGCGATGTGCTGCACGCGATCAGCGCCTTCCAGCTCGACATCAGGGACCATTTTGATCCAAAGGCATCCATTGTGCAGATGCCGCCTTTGGGGCGTCTCCGCGATCATGTGCTGCGCGCCATGCCGCATCTGGTGACCGAGGTGCTGCTGGAAGCGGAACGCACCGAGCCAGACCCGGGCCCCATGCCCTTTGGCTTTCCGACGCCACCCGACCAGCCCGCCATTCTGTGGCTGCGCCTCCAGGATGGGTCTTGGCTCACAGTGACCATGCCCTTTGCCGAATTGCTGCCGCCGCCACCCTTCTTTCCCTGGCTGCCCTGGGTCGCCACCTTCCTCGCCATCATCGCCATTTCCCTGTTGGCGGCGCGCGGCATCTCGCGCTCGCTGCGGCGCCTGGCCGGTGGTGCCGAACAGCTCGGGCTCAACATGAACGCGGCACCCCTGGCCGTGGCGGGACCGCGCGAAGTGCGCGCGGTGACGCGCGCCTTCAACCGGATGCAGGATCGTCTCAGACGGTTTGTTGCCGACCGCACGCAGATGCTGGCCGCCATCTCCCACGATCTCCGTACGCCGCTCTCGCGCCTGCGCCTGCGCGCCGAGGCGCTGCCCATGGGCAGCGAGCGCGACAGGATCCTCGCCGACCTTGGCCTGATGGACCGCATGATCGCCGCCACCCTCACTTTCGCGCGCGACGATGTTGCGGGAGAGAAGCGTGTGATGGTTGATCTCGCCTCCCTGGTGCATTCCGTCTGCGACGAGATCGTCGATGCCGGCGGCGAGGCCAGCTATGAGGGACCGGCCTATCTCGTCCTCGAGGCGGCACCGCTCTCGCTCCAGCGTGCCGTCACCAATGTGGTCGAGAACGCCGTCAAATACGGCGCCTGTGCCAGGGTCAGCGTGAACGAGACGCCGGACAGTATCGAAATCAGGGTGCGCGATGCCGGCCCCGGCATTCCGCTGGCGGAACAGGAGCGCGTCTTCGACCCCTTCTACCGGCTCGACCCGGCGCGGTCACCTTCCGCCCATACTGCCGGCAGCATGGGCCTCGGCCTTGCCATCGCCCGCCATGTGCTGCGCGCCCATGGCGGGGACGTGACACTTGGCAATGGCGACACGGGCGGCCTTGTGGTGCGCCTCAGCTTGCCGCGCCTGACGCGCTAGGGCCAGGCTCTGCTGCATTGCGGCGCGTGAAATCGTTCCACGCGCCCCGATTTCGTGCTTTTCTGGCGCCATGAGTGTCGATCAACCGCAGCGCCTCTCCAGGCTTCAATCCATCTCGCTTGCCCGACAATGGCCGGTCGTCGGCTGGCTGGCCTTCTATCTCCTACTCGCCGCCTCCTGGGCCGGCCTCGTCTGGACCAGCGCAGCTCCCGGCAGCTCTGATGATGTCATCGCCGACTTCCTCTCGCGCTGCCTCGCACCCGGAAACGCCACCGGATATGACACGCTCGCATTGATGTGGGCGCTGATGTCGCTGGGCATGATGCTGCCGACCTCCCTCCCCACCCTGCAACGCTTCGCCATCCTGGTGCAGCCGGGCAGGGCTGGCTCGCCGAGCGCGCTGTTCCTGGCCTTCCTGCTCGCCTATGCCGCGATCTGGCTGGGTTTTTCCCTGGCGGCGGCCGCCCTCCAATTCATGCTGGCCCGCCTCATGCCGCCCCAGGCCGAACCGATATTCGCCACTCTCCTGCTCACGGGCGCGGGCTTCTATCAGTTCAGCCGCCTCAAACATGCCTGCCTCACGCGCTGCCGCCACCCGATGACCTTCTTCATGGTCAACTGGCGCCACGGCCTGCGCGGGGCGGCTGCGATGGGCCTGCGCCATGGCCGCGACTGTCTCGGCTGCTGCTGGGCGCTGATGCTGCTGGCCCTCATCGGCGGCAGCATGAACCTCGCCTGGATGGCGCTCGGCATGCTTTTGATGGTGCTCGAAAAACTCGCTGGCACCGGGCGCTATGTCACCATACCCTTGGGGTTGATCCTGATCGCGGCGGCGGGCTTCACCCTGGGTACGTCATTGTTCGCGATCTGAAGGGGAGAAAAAAAGATCATGGAAAAATGGGCGCTCAAGGGCGAACTCATCCTCAATTGCAGTTGCACGATCTTCTGTCCCTGCGTCGTCTCGCTCGGCAAGCATCCGCCGACCGAGGGGCAATGCCAGGGCTGGGGCGGCATCCGCATCGATGAGGGCCATAGCGGCGACACCGATCTTTCCGGCCTCAACGTCGCCCTGCTGCTCGATATCCCCGGCAACATGGCGCGCGGCAATTGGACCGCCGCCGCCTATATCGACGAGCGCGCCTCGGATGCCGCTTTCGAAAAGCTCACCAACATCTTCAGCGGCAAGGCGCGCGGCACCACGGGATTGTTCTCGATCCTGGTCAGCACGTTTCTGGGCGCCGAGCGCGCCCCCGTGAGCTTCGAGCGCGAGGGCGAGAAGCGCCGCCTCGTTGTGCCCAAGCGGATCATCGGCGAGGTGGAGCCGATCGGCGGCAAGGATCCCGGCTTCCATGTCGTCATCACCAACACCGAATACTGGATGGGTCCGGATATCACGGTGGCCAAGGCCAATCAGGGCCGCGTCCGCGCCTTCGGCCGCGTCTGGGATTTCGATGGCCGCAGCGCCGAGATCTGCGCCATCGACTGGCGTGGGCCCTGATCCAACCGGGCGCGGGATGCGTGTCATGACGGACGACATCGATCTACCCAGGAACGCGGCGAATTTTGTGCCTTTGTCGCCGCTCTCCTTCCTCAGCCGGGCAGCGGCGGTGTTCCCCGGCCGCGTCGCCGTGATCTATGGCCAGCGGCGCTATAGCTGGCTCGCCTTGCGCAACCGGGCCGGCGCCCTTGCCTCGGCGCTGCAGCGGCTGGGTGTGGGGAAGGGCGATGTCGTGGCCCTGATGGCTGCCAATACGCCGGAAATTTTCGAATCACATTTCGGCGTGCCGCTCTCAGGGAGCATCCTCAACACCATCAACACCCGCCTCGATCCTGATACCGTCGCCTATATCCTGGACCATGGCGGCGCCAAGGTGCTGATCACCGACACCGAATTCGCCGGCACGATGCGCGAGGCTTTGGCGCGCATGAGCGGCCCCAAGCCGATCGTCATCGACATCGTCGATCCGGCCGCGAAATCGGGCCAGGCGCCGGAAGACCGCCTGGGTACCCTCACCTATGACGCGCTCCTTGAGAGCGGCGATATCGATCTTCCCTGGCAATTGCCCGCCGATGAATGGCAATCGCTTTCGCTCAACTACACGTCGGGCACCAGTGGGCGGCCGAAGGGCGTTCTCTATCACCATCGCGGTGCCTATCTCATGAGTCTCGGCACTGTGGTCGGCTGGGGCCTGCAGCCTCATCCTCGCTATCTCTACACCGTGCCGATGTTCCATTGTAACGGCTGGGGCCATGCCTGGACCCTCGCGCTGGTCGCCGGTACCGCGGTGCTCTGCCGTTACGTGAGCGCCAAGGCGGTCTTCGACGCGGTGGCCGATCACGGCATCACCCATCTGGGCGGTGCGCCGGTGGTCCTCGGCATGCTGGTGAATGCGCCGGAGAGCGAGCGCCGCGCGATCAAGCATCCGGTCAAGGTCATGACCGCCGGCGCCCCGCCGCCCAGCGCGGTCCTGGCTAAAATGGCGGAGCTTGGCTTCGAGGTGATGCAGGTCTACGGCCTCACCGAGACCTTCGGCCATGTCGTGCATTGCGCCTGGCAGGCGGAATGGGACGAGCTCCCCTTCGCCGAGCAGGCCGAGATCAAGGCGCGGCAGGGCGTCTGCATGCCCGTCACCGAGGAGATTCGGTTGCAGGATCCCGAGACGGGCGCGACGCCGCCCGCCGACGGCACATCGATGGGCGAGATTCTCATCCGCGGCAACACGGTGATGAAGGGCTATCACAAGGATGCGCCCGCCACGGAAAAGGCCTTCGCCAACGGCTATTTCCATTCCGGCGATCTGGCCGTGCAGCATCCCAACGGCTATGTCGAGATCAAGGACCGCCTCAAGGACGTCATCATCTCCGGCGGCGAGAACGTCTCCTCGATCGAGATCGAGAGCCGCCTCTTCAAGCACCCCGCTGTGGCCCTGGCCGCCGTCGTTGCGAAACCGGATCCCAAATGGGGCGAGGTGCCCTGCGCCTTCATTGAGCTGAAAGCGGGCGCCAGCGCGACCGAAGCCGAGCTGATCAGCTTCTGCCGCGAAGCCCTCGCCGGCTTCAAGGCCCCCAAGCGCGTCGTGTTCGGCGAACTGCCGAAGACCTCAACCGGCAAGATCCAGAAATTCATCCTGCGCGAGCAGGCGAAGGGGCTGTAAGTCCCCTCACCCCGACCCTCTCCCCACTTCGTGGGGCGAGGGAGTATTGAGCGAGTTCGCTATAAAGCCCCTCGCCCCACAGCCGACGAATGTCGGCATTCGCCGACAGCGGAGAGGGGTTGGGGTGAGGGGACTTTCTGCGTCTTCGCCCGCCTGATTACCTACTCCGCGTAATCCGGCTGCTTCTGATCGAGGATCGCGCGGATCTCGTTGAGATGCATGTTCTCCTGGTCGCTCGGATACTCTTCCCACTGCCGCGCCGTCTTCTCGGCCACCTCATGGCTGGCGATGTTGAGCTCGCGTCCGGTCGAATAGGCCGTGATCAAGGTCTCCGCCGCGCGCTCGAAGTAATAAAGGAGGTCGAAGGCCTCGGCGACCGTCGCGGCCGCGACCAGCACGCCGTGATTACCCATCACCATCACCTTCTTGTCACCGAGGCAGGTCGACAGCCGCTCCGCCTCGTCGCCCAGCCCCATCCCGTCAAAGCCCATGTCATAGGCGATGCGGTTGTAGAAACGCATCGTGTTCTGGTCGATGGGCTTCATGCTGGGATCCTTGAGGCAGGCCAGCGTGAGGGCATATTTCGAATGCACATGCAGCACACAGCGCGCATGCGGTGCGTTCCGGTGAATGGCGCCGTGGATCGCCCAGGCCGTGGGGTCCGGCGCGTTGGGCTGGTCCATCGTGCTGGGATCGTTGGCATCGAGCAGGATGAGGTCGCTGGCCTTGATGCGCGAGAAATGCTTGCCGCAGGGATTGACCAGGAACTGGCTGCCATCGTCCGAGACCGCCAGGCTGAAATGGTTGGCGACCCCCTCATGCATGTTGAGTTCCGCCGTCCAGCGGAAGGCCGCGGCCAGTTGGCAGCGCTCCTCGTAATGCGAGTTGTCGAGCCGGGCTTTCGCAGGAATACGCGCAACCGAGGTCATCATCTGCTCCTGAAGGGCTGGAATGCTGACCTGAGTATGCGCAAGGCCACTTCCTCGGTCAAATGCCGCCTATGCATGGCTGCGATCCTGGCATGCCAATTATGTATCGCCGGAGGCCCGGCGCGGGGGCTAGATTTAGCTCATGGATCGTTACGTGGCGAAACAGTCTCATCGGGGAAGACATGTCGGCGGATCTGGTCATGGCGCCCACGGCGCCGGTTTTCAAGGACGCGCGCAAGGCAACCTATCTCAATCCGGCAGGATCTGACCGACCGCTCAAAAGTCCACTGCCGAAATCGACCCTGGTCAGTGCGCGCGGCTACCGCAAGCAGCGGCTGGTGGAACAGGTGGTCGCCAAGGATTGCGCCGCCATCCTGCTTTATGACCCGATCAACATCCGCTATGCGACCGACCTTTCCAACATGCAGCTCTGGGCGACCCACAACCCGTTCCACTATGCGCTGCTGTTCGCCGACGGCCATGCCATCGAATTCGCCTATCGCGGCGCCGAGCATCTCGCCGACGGCTTCGAGACGGTGAACGAGGTTCGCCCCGGCAATGCCTGGTTCTACATGTACACCGCCGACCGGTTGCAGGAACGCGTCGATGCCTGGGCCGACGAGCTGGTCTCGATCCTGAAGGAGCGCAATGGCGGCAACATGCGCCTCGCGATCGACAAGCTCGACCCGCCCGGCGTCGATGCGCTCCGCAAGCGCGGCGTCACCGTCGTCGAAGGCCAGGCATTGACCGAGATCGCCCGCTCGATCAAGAGTGCCGAGGAACTCGATCTCATGCGCTGGACCGTGCGTGTCTGCGAAGCCGGCATGGCGCGGCTCTACGATCACTCGCTGCCCGGCAAGACCGAACAGGAAATCTGGGCGGAGCTCCATTACGAAAACATCCGCTCCGGCGGCGAATGGCTGGAAACGCGCCTCCTCACTGTGGGCGAACGCACCAATCCCTGGTTCCAGGAATGCTCCGACCATGTGGCAAAGCTTGGCGACATGCTGGGCTTCGACACCGACATGATCGGCCCCTATGGCTATTGCGCCGATCTCTCGCGCTCCTGGACCGTGGGCCATACGAAAATGACGCCGCACCAGCGCGACCTTTATCTGACGGCCCGCGAGCAGATCGAGCATAACCTCGCCCTTCTCAAAAGCGGCTTGAGCTTCGACGAGTTCAACGCGAAGAGCTGGCGCATCCCCGAAAAATATGTGAGCTGCCGCTATTCCGTGGCGCTCCACGGCGTGGGATTGGCCGACGAGTATCCCTCGATCCCTTTGCATCCCGATTGGAAAGCCGCCTATCGGGGCATTTTCGAGAAGAACATGACCGTCTGCGTCGAAAGCCTCATCGGCGAAGAAGGCACAGGCGAATGCGTGAAACTGGAAACCCAGGTGGTGATCACCGAGACGGGCGCTGTGCGGCTGGATAGTTTTCCGTGGGAAGAGGTGTGAGGGCGCGGCTCGCTATCTAGACGCTCGTCACCAGCAATTGCGCGCTGGCCGGGCACAATGCGCTGAACTGCTGCGATGTGGTGATGGCGGCCGGCGCCGCCGCGCGCGCCGCCACGCTGAAGCCGAGATGGCGGAAGAAATCCGCGGCACTCAAGGTGAGCAGCCAAACCTTCGACGCACCGCCGGCTTTCGCCTCGGCGAGCAGAAGAGCCACCAGCGCGCGCCCCGATCCGCTGCCACGCGATCTGCTGTCGATCACGACCGAGCGCAGCAGCACGTCAGCGCCATCTCCTTCCAGCCCGCCATAGCCGATCGTCACGCCATCGCCCGTAACAGCCCGCCAGAAACGTCGCCCCGGTTGGGTGAGGTCATCGGCCGGCAACCCGCTCGCGCGCAGCAGATCGGCGAAGGGGGCGAGATCGGTAACGGGTTGAAGCGACAGCATCATGAACCTGCGGGTGCGTGGGAGGAGGTGAGGCAGTAAACTAAAACTCTGAGTGTGATGCAAAGGCCGTTGGTTCCTGCCATCTCCAGCACGATCCCGAACCTCGTTCGACGATCCTTAGTTCTTTCGTCCCTTTGAGGCACGACGCGTGGTCGGCTGCACGCCACCACCACGCTCCAGAAGATACCTCGCCCCCTCGGCGAGGAAGGCGGATCGGTTTGACGTCACGGCATCGATCCGCTCCAGGAGATCGCTCGCCATCG